>JAATFN010000035.1 GCA_015655165.1 Betaproteobacteria bacterium
ATCATATTTATAGCACCTTAGAAACAAAGAGGGCGAGTCGCTTGTCGGCTCACCCCGGTACGCATGTTTATGCTCGCACATAAACATAGAATTACTTGATATCTTTCCAGTATGAAGCGTTTAACCGCCATGCTAACACTAAGAAGATCCCAAGGAAAAGTAATACCCATACGCCGAGACGTTTACGGGTGTTCTGAGCTGGCTCTGCCATCCATTCCAGATAGCCTACCAGATCTGCTACTGCATAATCAAATTCTACAGGGGTTAATTTACCCTGTTTCACGTTGTCATAGCGTACAAACTTACGAATTGTCTTGGTTTTATCGTGTGGATCGACCACATTATCAAAAACCGCCGTGCGTGTCCCCTGTAATTCCCACAAGGCGTGCGGCATGCCTACATCCTCAAATACCAGATTATTCCAGCCTGTAGGCCTGTTGTCATCCTGATAAAAATTTCGCAAGTACGTATAGAGCCAATCCGGTCCTGTTCCAGCAGATGATGCCTTGGCACGTGCGATGACCGATAAATCCGGTGGCGTGGCCCCAAACCATGCTTTCGCGTCTTTGGGCTTCATCGCAATGGTCATCAAGTCGCCAACCCGCTCACCTGCAAACAGCAGATTATCCCTGATTTGCGCCTCAGTTAAACCAATATCTTGCAGGCGGCTGTACCGCATTGATGCAGCGGCATGACAGTTCAGGCAATAATTGACAAACAGCTTGGCACCATTTTGCAGTGCCGAGATATCCGTTGTTTTAGCAGGTGCCCGATCCAAAGGAATCAACCCCTCAGTGGCCGCACCGGCAAATGCAGGCACCAACACCAGCGTCGCTATCAGTCTTTTGAGCAATCTCATTTTTATCCTCTTCGCGACTTAATGTGGGCTAAACGTCACACGGTCAGGCACTGGCTTGAATTGCCCTGCACGACTCCACCATGGCATTAACAAAAAGAATCCGAAATACACGAATGTACCCACTTGCGACACAATCGTACCAATCTCAGTTGGTGCTTGCACACCAAGCCAGCCAAGGATAATAAACACGATAGCAAAGACCAGATAAATCGCCTTGTGCCAGCCTGGACGATACCGGATAGATTTGACGGGGCAATGATCCAGCCATGGCAACGCTGAAAGAATCACCACCGATACCCCCATGAACACGACACCCCAAAACTTCGCATCAAAGACGTACATCCCCGCAATCACGGCTAGACCAATAACAACCGCACCCGCTTTGAAAGGCTTTGCCAGTTGTGTTTTAAGTACCAACAAACCTACGTAGGCAGCAACACCCAACATCAGCCAGATCATGAATTCGGCAGTCGTTGCCCGCAAAATCGAGTAAAACGGTGTGAAATACCAGACCGGCGCAATATGCGGCGGCGTTTTTAACGGGTCAGCGGGAATGAAGTTATTGTACTCCAGGAAGTAGCCTCCCATCTCCGGCGCGAAAAACACGACGATACTGAACACCATTAAGAAGATGGCTGCAGCAAATACGTCATGCACGGTGTAATAGGGATGGAATGGAATACCGTCTAACGGAATACCTTGTGCGTCGGTCTTTTCCTTGATCTCGATACCATCCGGGTTATTTGAGCCAACTTCATGCAAAGCCACGATATGCGCGACGACCAAACCGATCAAGACAAGCGGAATGGCAATCACATGGAATGCAAAGAAACGGTTCAATGTCGCGTCCGACACCACATAATCTCCGCGAATCCATAAAGACAGGTCAGGACCGATAAACGGAATCGCCCCAAACAGATTCACAATCACCTGGGCCCCCCAAAACGACATTTGCCCCCAAGGCAATAAATAACCGAAAAATGCCTCCCCCATCAAACACAGGAAGATACCGACACCAAAGAGCCAGACCAGTTCGCGTGGCTTGCGGTAAGAGCCATACAGCAGCCCGCGCGCCATATGCAGGTAGACCACCACAAAAAATGCCGAAGCGCCTGTAGAGTGCATATAACGCACCAGCCAGCCCCATGGTACATCGCGCATAATATATTCGACGGATGCGAAGGCAAGCGTGGCATCGGGCTTATAGTGCATGACCAGAAAAATGCCGGTGACAATCTGGATCACCAATACCAACAGCGCAAGTGAGCCGAAGGCATACCAGAAATTGAAGTTCTTGGGCGCGTAATATTCGGTCACATGTGTTTTGAGCGTCGATGTCAACGGAAAACGTGCATCCACCCAGTTCAGGACTTTAGCTGCCACCGGTGCATCTTTGTGCAATGGCTTTTCTTCGAACGCTGCCATAATTACGCCTCGCCTTTCTCGTCTTTACCAATGATCAGCTTGGTGTCCCCCTCGACAAACATGTGGCGCGGGACTTGCAAGTTATCCGGTGAAGGCTTGTTTTTAAAAACCCGTCCGGCCACATCGAAGGTCGAACCATGGCATGGGCACAAGAAACCGCCTTGCCAGTCTTCAGGTAAAGACGGCTGCGCACCGGATGCAAGCTTTGACGTAGGAGAACAACCAAGATGCGGACAAATGCCGACAACGACCAGGAGATCCTTCTTGATCGAACGCCATTCGTTTAACGCGTAATCAGGCGTTTTGGCATAATCGGTACGTACCGACTCGGGGTCGGCGACCTGTGCATTGGTTTTATCGAGCGAGGCAAGCATGTCGGCAGTCCGCTTTAAAATCCAGACCGGCCGGCCACGCCACTCCACCGTCATCATCTCGCCAGGGCTCAAAGATGAAATATCAACCTCCACCGGTGCTCCGGCAGCTTTTGCTCTTTCCGATGGCGCAAAAGTTGAGACAAACGTACCAGCTGTGGCAAGACCTGCAACGCCGCCGACTGTACATGTGGCGACGAGCAATCCACGTCGACCTGAATCGATCTGTTTTTCGTTACTCATACCAACCCCAATAGTCGAGATGCACATTACGGAATAGCGCGCAACTTTTGGCAATGCAGATTATCACTAACCCGAGTACCGTATCAACCAAAAGAACATCGCGTGCGTATTGTATGGAACTGCTTTTTTTATGACATAACTTGTATCTTTAAGTTACATCTTGTTTTATACCAATCGCAACAATTTACATTTAGTCCGAACCGCGTTATAAATCGCCTGCTACTATTTTTTTCTAGAACTTAAAGGAGTACCCAAAATGGGCATGTTACAAGAATTCAAATCGTTTGCCATGAAAGGCAGTGTCGTCGATTTAGCCGTCGGTGTCATTATTGGTGGTGCATTCGGCAAAATCGTCGATTCGTTAGTACAAGATATTATTATGCCTGTCATCGGCAAAATCTTCGGTGGACTGGATTTCGCCAATTATTATTTTCCGCTTAACGGCCAAGACATGAGTCTACCACTAGCTGAAGCCAAAAAGTTAGGTGCAGTACTTGCCTATGGTAATTTCCTGACTATTTTGCTCAATTTTATCATCCTCGCTTTTATTATTTTCCAGATGGTCCGTATGATGAACCTCGCCCGTAATACAGCTAAATCATCTGCACCAGAGGCACCTGCCGCACCAGCTCCCGATCCGGAAGATATTTTACTCTTACGTGAAATTCGTGACGCGCTGAAGAAATAATCGTACCCTGTTCAGATAAAAAAATCCGCTGAAATTGCTGTTTCGCGGATTTTTTTCATCATTGGCGTAACGATTGATACAAACCCATCTCCCTTATACCGGGTTATCGATATCGATAAACGTATGCTGCACATTGAATGTATTTGCCAGATGTGTACCCAAAGCCTGTACACCATAGCGCTCGGTTGCATGATGTCCGGCACTGATATAGGCCACACCCGTCTCGCGCGCGATATGCACGGTCGGTTCGGAAATCTCGCCACTGATATAGACTGAAGCCCCTGCAGCTACGGCATCTTCCATCATGCTCTGGGCCGCACCGGTACACCAGCCAATCTGGCCGATCTCGGTTTGCACATCCCCGATCACAAGTGGTTTTCTGCCCAGTCGTTGCGCGATGAATACGGCAAGTTCCCCGAGTGTGTGGATCTCGTCGTTTGTTGTGTGGCCTAACCAGCCAAGCTTGCCATGACCGAATGCAGGTTGCCCGCATAGATCCAGTTGTTGCGCCAATTGCACGTTATTCCCAAATTCCCGATGTCCATCTAATGGCAGATGATAAGCAAATAAGTTAATATTGTTCTGAAGTAATTTTTTAAGCCGCCTTTGTTTTATGCCGACTACCGACGCATTTTCACCTTTCCAGAAGTATCCGTGGTGTACCAACAGCGCATCTGCGCCGCGTTCGATCGCAGCATCAATCAAAGCCTCACTCGCAGTTACACCACTAATTACCACACCAATGCGATCTCGCCCTTCCACCTGTAGCCCATTTGGGCAATAATCTTGGTATTGATCCACATTTAATGTTCGTGCCAGATAAATGGCTAATTCATCCCTTGTTATTTGACTAGGGGTCATTTCATCCTCACTTTTTTACTATGCGACGATTCTGGCTGTTGTTTGCCCAAACCACCACCATTGGCTTAGCCCTATGGTTCATTCTAACAACCTTAAAGCCGGAATGGCTTCAAAGTACACCTGATTTTCGGGTGCGTCCTGCTGCGTCCATCGTGCAAATGCAGGAAGTCGCACCAGGTGCGCCAGCGCCCGGCTCTTATCGCGACGCCGCAAAACAAGCCATGCCCGCTGTCGTCAATATCTTTACGGCAACAGAAACAGAAACACAAGCGCGTACTCAAACAAATCCATTTATGGATGACCCGTTCTTGCAGAAGTTTTTCGGCGACCAGCTCGAAGAACAATATGATGAGAAACAGGCCAGTCTGGGCTCTGGTGTCATTGTTAGCCCACAAGGCTACATTCTGACAAACAATCATGTGGTCGAATCAGCCGACGAGATTGAAGTGGCATTGGCAGATGGCCGTAAAGCTTCGGCAAAAGTTGTTGGCTCCGATCCGGAAACCGATCTGGCAGTCATTAAAATCGAACTGCCAAATTTGCCTGCCATTACCTTGGCGCAGGTCGATCAAGCCGATGTCGGCGACGTTGTACTGGCCATTGGCAACCCGTTTGGTGTCGGCCAGACGATCACCATGGGTATTATCTCGGCATTAGGACGCAGCCATCTGGGTATTAATACGTTCGAGAACTTTATCCAGACCGATGCTGCCATTAATCCTGGCAACTCGGGTGGCGCACTCGTTGACACTAACGGTAATTTGCTGGGTATTAACACTGCCATTTATTCACGTACCGGTGGCAATCTGGGGATTGGTTTTGCGATTCCCGTATCGACAGCTAAAAACGTCATGGAAGCGATCATCAACACCGGTCAGGTTGTCCGTGGATGGATTGGTGTCGAGCCACAAGATATTACGCCTGAACTTGCCGACAGCTTTGGACTCACCAAAAAAACCGGCATTATCATTGCCGGTGTACTAAAAGGCGGTCCTGCCGAACAAGCAGGTATGAAGCCTGGGGACATTCTCGTCAGTATTGATAAACGTCCCGCGACCGATACGACGGCCATGGTCAACTTGATTGCCCAGTTCGCCCCAGGCCAAAAAATCTCGATGAATATTTTGCGTAAATCCCAACCGATCACCGTAGAAATCACCGTCGGTAAACGCCCGCAAATCAAACAGGAAGAAACAGAATAATCACAGCCCTTACAAACAATAAAGCGTCAGTGCATGTCACTGGCGCTTTTTTATTACCTGAAAGAAACAAGCACGCGTCTAGCGTAAGTCTGATGCCACATGCTCAAACAACACCATGTACCAACAGTATCACACCCCCCTCATATAAAAAAACCTGACATGCATCACATCTCAGGTCTTCTGTCACATGGCGATTTAGGCAAAACTACGACACTTCGGTTTCTTCTTCGCTAGCTGGCGCGCGCGTGGCACGTGCAAATACCGGCGCCAGCAATAGACCGACTTCATACAAGATACATAATGGCACCGCCAGTAATAACTGACTCATCACATCAGGCGGCGTCAAAACAGCCGAGACAATAAACGCACCGACAATCACATACGGGCGAATCTGCTTGAGTTTCGCTACCTCCACTAAGCCCATACGTACCAATACAATGACAACCACAGGCACTTCAAACGTCAGGCCGAACACAAAAAACATCGTCAGCACAAAACCCACATAACTGTCGATGTCCGGTGCGACCGATACAGAACTGGGCGCAAAATTATTGATAAAGGGAAACACCAGACCAAATACAAAGAAATAACAAAATGCCACGCCGGCAAGAAACAGGACCGACGAGGAAATCACCAGGGGTGCCACCAGCCGTTTCTCGTGGGTATAGAGGCCTGGTGCGATAAAAGCCCATGCCTGATACATCACCCATGGCAACACGATCATGAAGGCAAGCAGCATGGTCACTTTGACTGGAATCAAAAACGGTGTGATGACCCCTGTGGCAATCATTTTGCTGCCTGCAGGCAATGCAGCTAACATTGGATGTGCGAGCAAATCGAAAATCTGCGCAGCCCATGGCATCAGACACAAAAACGCAATGATGATGGCGATCAGGGCTTTCATCACCCGACTGCGCAATTCAATCAAATGCGACATAAACGTTTCTTCTGTTTCAGCCATGTTCTATTCTTCTGTTATTGCACGCGCATAATACATATCGGGAACTTGCCTCATCCAAAAAAACCACCCGACTTCGGCGCTGTCGTTGGACGATACCGTGCTACGCGGGCCGCTGCCGAGATCACACGTACCTTGCGGCCGTTTTGTTGCTTATACCAGGATGGAATTGCCGATGTGCGCGACAGTCTCTTTTTACGGAATGTCTTGGCTTTAACTTGTAGCGCCTCTGGCGTTGGTGCCGGTGGCGAATAGGCTGTATACGAATCGGATGACGATGTGCCGGTATATGCGGCATTAATCTCCGAAGTCGTCTTGGAAACGTTCTGATACCAGTCTTTCTCGACATCGCTCGCTGCATCCTGCACATCTTTTTGCATCTTGCGCAATTCTTCGATTTCAATCTCTCGACTGACTTCGGATTTGATGTCATTCAAATAGCGCTGCGCACGGCCA
>JAATFN010000449.1 GCA_015655165.1 Betaproteobacteria bacterium
ATGCAGGGATAGGGAGTCAAATCCACATTAAAACGGCGTGCGGAATCGACTTGGGGCACAAGATAAATATCGGCAATGGTCGGTGTGTTCCCGTAACAAAAATCGCCACGCGTTTTATCTGCTGCCAGCATGGCTTCTAATGCGTTGAAGCCATCGTTAATCCAGGCAGCACACCATGCTGATACTGCTTCTTCGGATTGTTGTAGCTCTTGGCGTAGATATTGCAGGATACGGCGATTATTAAGCGGATGGATATCACATCCGACGAGTGATGCCAATGCACGAACTTTTGCGCGTGCTAAAGGCGCTTGGGGCAACAGTGCCGGTTCGGGAATGGTTTCTTCCAGCCATTCGATTATTGCCGGTGTTTGGGTCATGTTGGCCTCATCCGTGGCAAGTACGGGTACCAGACCTTGTGGGTTGATTGTCTTGAACGCAGGGCTTAGATGTTCCCCTTTACCCAGACTGACCGGTACGTAGTCATAAGGGACGTTTTTTAAATTCAATGCAATACGTAGACGATGGGAAGTGCCGCTACGAAAAAAATTATAAAGTGTAAAAGACATAATGGACTTTACTGTTGTGAGGTCGCTGTGTCGTCCCACCAGAGTTCGATCATCATCTGGTCTGGTGAGCTTATGGGCATTAAGTACGTTCGCGTGTCGAATACACACCGAGTTTCGTTTGCAAAGGCGTTTCATCTGCAATAAAAACAAAAGAAGGTGCGTCTTTATTACAATTGATCAGGTCTATCTCGGCAAAGCAAGGGGCACAACATGTATCGGCATCATGTAACTGGAACGTGTGTTGACCAATCCTGGCTTGAATATTGCCATCAATGAGATGAAATACCGCAGCACAAGAACGTAAAGGTAGGCGTAAGGTTTCATTGGGGCGCAGCATCAATGCAGAAAATCCAAGAATTTTCAGGCAATCTTGACCTGTTTCCGGATTGACATAGCTAATTTGTACCGATGACCTGTCAGGCTCTGTTTGCGCAAGTGTTTCCAGTGCTTTGCGTGCATCTTTCCAGCGATAGCGCAGTAATGGGAATTCACTATTATTGCGGGTAAATAATGTCGTTGGCACAATGCCAGGTGCATAAACGGCATCGGATAGGACACTTTTTACCTGTTGGGGATAGCCGCCGTTTACATAGGATGCTTCCATGTAATAGACCAACGGTAAGTCAAGTACGTCAAGCCAGACAACAGGAACTGTTCCATCATGACCATGTTCGTGCCACAAGCCGGTCGGTGTCAGAATCAAGTCGCCGCGCTCCATAGGGCACTTTTGCCCATCAACAGTGGTATAGGCGCCTTCACCTTCGACAATCATGCGTACGGCATTGGGGGTGTGGCGATGTGATGGCGCTTGTTCTCCGGGTAACAGTAATTGCATGCCCAGATAGATCGAAGAACTGGCACGCATGTTTTCCAGGCCATGACCTGGGTTAGCGAGTACCAGAACCCGTCGTTCGGCTTTTTCTATTGGTGTTAATTCACCAGCTTGCAGCAGCAATGGTCTGATTTGTTGATATGACCAATAAGTTGCTACTGTACGAGGAATCGGTATCTCTGGTGGTAAAACAGAACGCAGGCTTGGCCATAACGGTACGAGATTCAGGTCTTTTAATGACTGGACGTATTCTTGTGGCAAATCGTCTAAAGTACCCAGTTGCTCCATGTGTGGCTCCTTGATGTATTGATGTGCCTTTGCGGGTACACATCAAATACTTATTTTTTTGAATATTGACATTTCTACATCGTCAAGTTCAGCACTCTAGCGTTGTAAAGTTATTGCATCTATACAATAAAAGTAATAGCCTGTATTTAAAATTTAAATACAGATCATGGATTGACAGGTATGGATATTCGGCAGTTACAGATTTTTCATGAAATCTATAAAAAGAAGAGTGTTTCCAGGGCGGCAGAGGTACTCGACCTCGGGCAACCGACAGTCAGTATCGAATTAAACAAGCTGAGGAAGCAGTTCAATGACCAGCTGTTTGTTCGTGTCGGCAATACGATGGAAGCTACAGATGTCGCTATTGCGTTGGCTGAACGCATTGGTGTTGCCTTATCGATGTTTAAAGATATTACCGAATTTCATAGCGGTTTTGACCCGTTGGTATCGCAGCGTCAATTTTGTATCAGCATGACTGATATCAGCCATATGGAAATTTTACCGAGATTGCTGGCCTATTTACAAAAAAATGCGCCCAATATCAAACTGGAAATTGTTCCTATCGATCTTGATACCCCCAAGCGCATGGCAGATGGCAATATCGATCTGGCGATCGGTTTTATCCCGCAGCTCGAAGCAGGGTTTTATCAGCAAACATTATTTCATCAGCATTATGTTTGTCTGGCGGGGCAGGATCACGCGCGCATTCAAGGCAGTATTACCCTGGAAGATTATCGTAGAGAACATCACATTGACGTGGCAAGCACAGGTACCGGTCATTTCGTGATGGAAAATGTATTGAAATCTGTCGGTATCCAACGCAATATTGTTCTGCGCCTACCCAGCTATCTGGGAATGGGCATTTTAATTGAAAGTACGCAGCTAATTGCCAGCGTTCCCGTGCGCCTTAGCCAATTGTTTTCACAAAAGGCTCGCCTGCAGTTGTTGCCATTACCTTTTACTTCACCTGAATATACAATCAAGCAGCATTGGCATGCACGTTTTCATCAGGACTCGGGTAGCCAGTGGTTGCGTCGAGTCCTTTTTGAATTGGCAAGCGATTTTAGCAGCGGACATAGTCACTTGTCGTAATATATTGTCGGCTTAGTGCTTTTCATCGCAAATCATGCATTGGCCTTCTGCTAAATCATTAGTGATATTGAGAATTTTAAGAAAACCACTAATTGCAAATACTTCGTGCACTTGTGGTTGCAAATGACTGATGACAAGTTTACCTTGTTGCGCTTGTGCACGTTTGGCTGCCATTAATATGACCCGTAAGCCAGAGCTCGCTACATAGTCCAATTGTGAGCAATCCAGTAAAACACGTGTGCCAGGTGCTGTAAATAATGCAAGAAAATCTTTCTCAAACAGGGAGGATGTCACGCTGTCAAGTCTACCTGTTACAGTAGCACTGGTATAGCGCGGATTATCATCGATTATTTCTTGGGTCAACGTAAAGCTCATAAATATCCTTAGGAAAAATGGGTCTTAAATAATGGCCTTCTCGACCATTGATGATGTGTTCTGAAGTCGCTTGCGCAAAGTTGTCACATTGGTGTTTTCTTCACGCTGCACAGCAAATTCATCCATAAATGTTTTAATAAAATGCACACCCAGGCCACCAATGTGGCGTTCTTTCAGGTTGGCATCAAGTTGTGGTACTGGCGCTTGAATGAATGGGTCGTAATAATGACCTTGATCGCATACCTTCATTTCTATCCAAGTCTCGTCATATTGGATATGCACTTTGATTATGCTGTCTTTCATGTCGCTCATGCCATGTTGTATCTGATTGGTGAGTAATTCATCGAGACAAAGTACAATCTGGAAAGTAGGCATGGTTGCATTTGATTGTGTCGTTGCAGCATTCAGAAACTGCGTAATGTCTATAGAAAGCCGTTCGATATTCTCAAGATGGGCCGTGATACGCCACTCATGTTGTGCTAGCGGTAACATTGGGTGACGTGGCTGTAACAGCAACATGGTAATGTCGTCAGAAGGCTCGGCACCATGTACAAATTGTGTAATCGTCTTTTGTAGAGAGACTGCCGCAGCATTACTGGCAAGCCCTTTGGATATGTCACGAAGCCATTCGATTAAGCGTTCTTCGCCAAATTCATTATTCTCTGGTGACATCGCTTCAGTCACACCATCGGTATATAGAAGCAGCAAATCACCAACATCGAGATATATGCTATTTTCTTGATAGGTCATCTCGGATATGATCCCGAGCGCGATATCATGATAAACCGATAGTTGTTGTACATTGCCGTTAGCGCGGCGAATGAAAGGAGGGTTATGCCCTGCACAGCTGTATTGCAATATCGATGTTGCAGGGTCATAGACGGCATAAAAAACCGTCACAAACATTTCCATCGGGTTGCGTTGACATAAAAGGTTGTTCGCATACTCCAGAGTCAGATGAGGTAATTCAAGTAGTTGTGCAGCTTCCCGCAAAACAGTGCTGGACATCGCCATAAAAAAGGCGGCAGGTACACCTTTGCCACAAACATCGGCTACCAATAAGCCATAGCGACCATCCCGTAGCGGATAGACGTCATAAAAATCGCCTCCCATTTCACGAGCCGGATTCATGCTGGCATGCAGCTGGAATCGTTCATCAACAGGAAAACGTTGCGGTAATGCTGCTTGCTGGATTTCACGTGCCAAATGCAATTCGTCCTGAATTAACGCATGATTTTGTGCGAGTTGCGCATTAGTCGTTGCTAATTCGCTTGTGCGTTCGCGTACCTGTTCATCTAATAGAAATTCACGACGATAGACTTCTTCTGCCATTGATTTCAATATGTGCGCCAATGCCCCCAGCTCGTCACGACGAAAGCCGACTGCTGCCAGATCTTTACGTGCTAACGCGCTTTTATAGTTACCTGATTTGATTTGTTCGGCAACACTGGTAAGCGATAAAATAGGGCGTGTAAATGCTTTACCCAACAACCATGCAACCAGAAAAATAACAAGTGCGATCAGACATTGTTTTAGAATTGTATTGCGCATTAATGCATTGATTGGCGCTTCAATCATGCTTTGCGGCTCAACAACAAAAATGTACCACTGGTTGGCCTTCGATGGCGTAGTACCTGCAATCCAGCCAGCCTTGTCTGGGCCGGTAAAGTCAAGGCTACCAGATGTTGTTGCATCAAGTCCTTTTTCAAGGCCTGGTGCATTCAGATAGTCAAGCTCGCGTACCGGAAAACGTGAATACTCCTGAATCACCATGGCAACATCAGGTTCGAGTTGTCGTAAGGTCTTAAAGCGCCATTTTGCATCCGGGTGGTA
>JAATFN010000075.1 GCA_015655165.1 Betaproteobacteria bacterium
GTTGGTGGTTGTGAACACATCAGACAATGACTATTACACCGATTCGTAATTTGTATTCCATGATGCAAATCGCGTTCTCTGTATAATACGATATGCCCATTTAGAGATGTTGTAGGCAACAAAACATCTCCATCTATCAAATTAGGGGATTCAAATATCCATCCTACATTCCGCAATCCCATTAAGGTAAATTTCTCGACATGTGCAACCTCCTCTTCGGAACACACTATAACGAGAATATTTAAGTCTTCCTGCCATTCCACAGGTAAAGCTTCCAAAGAAACTATCCTATGAGGAACATAACCTTTAGCTGTATGTAATTTTGCTTTTACCCGACGCATTTTCTACTCACATCAGTTACTGGATATGCCCAGTTATAAAAAATATCTTTCAGTTGATCATTTGAGTTCTCAAGACGAATAAAAAGCTCATCAAATAAAAGCATATGCCGCTTACAATGTTCAGTGCTATGTGGATGAATATTGATAGCACCATATTGAGCGTATGCATCAACTGGATTGGGCGCACAGTAGGTTTTATAAGCACAATCTTTACACCCTGGCATCGCATCTACCAAACTACCTTCAATTAATGCTCTTTGAATTGGTTTACTTAAAAGCTGTTCAAGCTTTTCACCTATTTTTCCCAATCTCAGCTCAGTATCACCCGTTTCCGCAAGCATTCTTGCTTCATCACTCGGATAAATATAGCCATCATAGTTGTACACCAATGTAGCTAAACCAGCACCTGTAGGACTTTGTAAATCTACATATCCACCGTCATAACTTGAAATCATCTTATTGAATAAAATAGAAGCGTATACCTCTCTCAGTTCAATACCTTGTTGATTCCAATAAAGGATGCGATCTAATGCTTTACGATAAAATCGAAGAAACTCTTCTAATGTATATGCGAAGATAACCTGATTTTTTTTTGCGAAACCGTAATAACTTAATGGCCTTATAAAAATATCATGGAAACCTAGCTTGACATACTCATCAACAATCTCCTCGGGAAGAAGCAAAGAAGCTTTAGTTGTAGTCATTAATGCAGATACAGCATGACTTCCGAGTACAGATCGTGCAAGATTGATACCTTCTAATGTTTTCTGATAAGCATCCCTAGAAGGTGTTGGCCTATTCTTATTATGCAAATATTCTGGCCCGTCAATGCTGGTAGATAGATAAACATCAAACTTCTTAAAGAAATAACACATTTCTTTCGTTAACTGATGCAAAGTGGTAGCAACTACAAATCGAATTTTTCGCTTCTCCACTCTATTTTTCAGATGAATCCTCCGTATCGCATGCTCAAGCATATCGAATCGAATCAATGGGTCTCCACCTTGAAACTCTACAGTTAAAAACTGATTTTTGCTCTGAAAGATAGCATCACAAGCTATGTCTAGATTTTCAAAACTTAACAAATGGCTTTGATCGTTTAACGATCTACTCACCTGACAATACTTACAAGAATGTGCACATTGCAATGTTGGAACAATGATATGTAATGAAGGACCATGTTCAGTTGTTGCTGACTTTTCCTTTTGTCTTGATTTGAGTAACCATTGGGTTCCAAATGAATTTTCAGATTGAAGAAAAAATCTTGCGCGTAAATCTGCTTGAAGTTTTAGAGGGAGCGAATTATGTTTATATTTTAGCCTTCTTAATTGAGATGAAGTCAGAAAAATGTAATCCCCAGAACTTGATACTGCCAAAGTCTTATTTTTTGATAAAGATCGTACATTGAATGGCATTGGCCTAGATTTATACACATCACCCTCTTATTAGAATTATTAGCTATTGTGAGCTTATTATAAATTAATAAATTCGTAATCACTCTAATACAAAAAACCACCTAAAGTATCCTGCTCACCATAAAACCGGGTAACTCAATCATCCTTTTTTCTCTTCTGCGACAACGGCGCCATAATTGGCAATGATCAATTTCAACACCCCACATTGCAAAATCCCACGTCGTAGCGCATAATCCGCAAAACTCAATCAAGAATGATTTGCATTTAATATTATGTCGGGAAGTGCACAGGGAACGGGATTATGGAAGCTGTAGATCGTGCTTATGCCCCTTCTATCGAAAAGCTCTACGGTGACAATCATCACTGGCTACTTGGATGGCTAAGGCGCCGGCTCGGTAATGCCCCGGATGCTGCCGATGTCGCCCATGACACGTTTGTGCGTATTATTGCCTCGCGAGACGCCCTGCTGGGTATTCAAGAACCCCGTGCCTATCTCACGACCACAGCCAAACGCCTTTTGGTCGATCGCACACGACGCCAGTTAATCGAGCAGACCTATCTGGCTGAAGCAGCACTACTGGCTGAAACGCTCCCCCACTTCCCATCACCCGAAGAAACATTGATGGCACTCCAAGCATTGGAGCAAATCTATACGGCACTTGCAGGCGTCTCAGCAAAAGCCCGGGAAGCTTTCCTGCTACACTACCTCGATTTGCAAACCCATGAAACCATTGCGCAACATCTGGGGGTATCAGCCCGGATGGTACGCAAGTATCTGGTGCAAGTACTGCTGCAATGCCGTGTGCATTGCCCAAGCATTACTGACTGACTGTTTTTACATGGGCACTTTGAACTCCACCGTTTCCAACGATGCCGATGCATCGTCTGCCATTGATCCGATTGCAGAACAAGCAGCTGAATGGATTATGCTACTGACAGCAGACGACATCGCTGAACGTACCCGTGCGCGGCAAGACTACGAAGTCTGGAAACTGGCAGACCCTCGCCATGCAGCAGCAGCAGCGGGCATGGAAGGCTTCATCAATAAAGTGCAAGCAGTACGTGCACCCATGCATGGCGACACGCGCCCTGCCCGTGCAGCATTGAATGCTGCATTTGCACCGGAACGCAAACGTAGTCGTAGCAAACGTCTGGGCGTTGTGCTTGCCATCACGTTAGCCTTGGTACTACCTGCGTCGCTGTTGCTACACATCTGGTCACCATCCTACCTGATGGCCGACCTACACACTGCTACAGGTAGCTGGGAAACACGTACCTTGTCAGATGGCACACGTATTACATTAAACAGTGCCAGTGCCGTCAACTTGCACTATGACGAACAACGTCGTGCCATCGAACTGATTCAAGGCGAGATTCTGGTCGATGTCGCCAAAGATGCGGTACGTCCTTTCCTGGTTGAAACACGCGACGGCAGCATTCGTGCGCTGGGTACACGTTTTGTGGTCAACCAGCAAAACGATGCAACCATACTGACCATGCTTGAATCCAAAGTGTCCGTGCAAACCGCTACACAACGTGCAGCAAAACTTCAGGATGCAACCCAGGTCCATGCAGGCCAACGTGTACGTATCACGTCCCATAGCATCGACAGTGCCGAAGACATTGATGTACGGAGTGTTTCAGATGCCTGGAAATTCCATCAACTGGTCGTTAACGATCGGCCATTAACAGAAGTGCTGGATGCGCTATCTCGCCAACGCCCAGGTCACATCCAGTATGATCCTGCCCAACTTGGCGACATACGGGTGTCGGCTGTGCTGCCAATGGACGACACCGACCGTGCGCTGCAACTACTGCGCACGAATTTCCCGCAATTACGTATTCGCCTAGTCACACCTTTCCTGGTATTGGTCGATACACAACCGTCACAGTAAGCAATACGCCAAGTCGCCTTGTTGTCTGCAATCTGGTTTCAGCTGTGAAGCAATACAAGTACGTTTAAAACAATTTTTTAATCGGTGCCAATAAAATAATACCGGACTGGTTCCACTTTTCTGGATTCATGCGTCAAACAGAAAGAGATCAACAAAAAAGGGAACCTTTCGACCATGTCCAACAAAGCCATACCGATTCACACACGCTTGACACCACTTGCATTTGCCCTATATGCGCTGTTTGGCACAACTTTCATCGTTGGTGCTTTCAATGATGCCAACGCACAAACCACAGCATCGGCAGCGCAATATGACATCCCTGCCGGGCCGCTTGGTGAAGCACTCAACCGCTTTGCCCAACAGGCTGGTGTTGCCATTGTCGTCAATCCCAAAC
>JAATFN010000275.1 GCA_015655165.1 Betaproteobacteria bacterium
GAATGATTGTCACACCCGTTTTCTTCGCAAACGGATCAAGAACACATTGCGCGATAGCATCGCCTGGAATACCGCCGTAGAGACCAACGGTCAATTGTTATGCATGACCTGGTAACGCCATAGTGATCAATAAAGCAGCAAGACTTGTAAGTGCATATGATTTCGTTTTCATTGCTTTTCCTTTTGCATTAAAAATGTACATCTACAACAACTGATCTCACACGTAATAGTGTGTATTTGCTACCCACAAAATTGTGGCAGTTTTATCCGAGCTGTTATTCCATCGATACGGTATTCCAGTGTTGCAACCAAAACTGTCACCTGCTTTCAATTGCATTACCTGATCAGCCATATAAAGATCCAGCTCACCTTCTATGACATAACCCACTCGCTCACTTGGCGCTGCCTGAAATCCTTCGCCTGAAGATCCACCTTTTTGGATGACAATCAGGTACATCTCCATCTCTCCACACACTTGTGGTGTGATCCTAAACTTGGTAACCCTGATATCCTTAAATTTAAGCTGACGTCTGTTATGGCTGGTCACAGTAAATTTGCTGGAAGACTCCTCGCCTGTCGGTGTCACTGGCTGAAATAGCGTTGCACCATCAATCCCAAGGCAATGACATATCAACCGTAAAATACGCATTGATGGTGAACTCAATCCACGTTCTATCTGGCTTAACTGTCCAATTGAAAGCCCTGCAGCTTCTGCAACCACTTTCAATGTCAATTTTTCTGCTTTACGTGCAGATCGTAGTTTGTCTCCAACCCATTGATCATGGTTTTGATTTGCACTTCCTTTTGTAGCGGGACTTTTCGATTCTTGTTCCATTTCTTTGCTTTCGAAGCGCATAAAATTTTATGCAAATGAAAAAACATACAAAGAATGGCTAGCATTTTTCATGCCAAAAGAAAAATTTCTTTAAAATTTCATATACAAATAAAAATATCGTCTTATTTAACAATATCTTGTAAATAAATTTATGTGTCTTGAAACATATTATTTCGGCAAAGACTAGCTACCAATCCCCAATTTGAGCATTTGCGATGCATTAAATTGGTACCTTACATCATATTTCGCACCATATTTGTGCAAATAATGACCAACAATCCATTACATCGTGACACAAACTACTGTGGCCGTTCGACTGAACATTCAACGCGAGCGTGTTTTATCCATTGCATTTATCGGCATGGATATCTAGGCGATGAGATTCTGGATTTTCCTCACGTTGTTTACACTTGAAGACGCACGAATAACATACGTTTCTTTAGTGATGAAGTATTAGGCGCGAAGGTGGTGTCGTGCTGTTGCGTCACCTAGTGACTTCAGCAATGCCGTTTTTGAGCACTAAGGCTTACAAGCGCACAATTAGAAGATGATAGATTCTTGATCATGACGAGAACCACTGTTGGAATCCTTCTACCGCCTCGGGCATCACACCCCGCACACGACCGCTTATCTTCACTTCCGCGCGGCGAATGGTATTTGCCCAATCAGACCCATCACACAATGTTGTCACAACATCTGCAGCATCCGGCACGGTGCTCAGCACGTACCTGAAAACGAGTTGCACCATATACCTTCAGCACAAAGGCCAGCTTAACCATTTAACCAGACTCATCCTCTGCTCGCTAACACCCGGCTTGATATCACATCCATCACCAACAGACCTCCCAACAGAAACATTGGTAATGCAACCAGGCTACCCAGCACTTGCGGTGTCATATGTGGCCAAAAATTTCCAAGTGCTGCATATAGAGCACCGGCAATCATCTGGAAAAAAAAGAACTGGCCCGATGAGACTCCGGGGTCTTGTGTGATACTACGTAGCAAGCCAGCCTGCGTAGCCGGAATGACCATGCCAGCTGCAAATAGCACAACGACCATCGGTGCCGCTACAGATAAGATGACAGTGTGTACCAACATAGGAACCACGATATTTAACATGCCACCGCAACATCCGATGACAGCTGCCAGTCTCAGGATAATGTCAATATCCATGCGCCGTGATAACAAGCGTGCTGTGGTACTCCCTGAAACATAACCAATAGCAGAAGTTGCCAGTAGTACCCCATATGCCGCTGCAGATAATCCCTGATGTACCAGCATCGGATAAGATGAGCAGGACACGAACGCGAAATAGGACATCCACACCAGACTAATGGCCGCTGCATAAAACCGGAATTTTGTATTTAGCAGATTACGGCCATAAATGGTTAAAATCTGTCTCGTCTTTAAAACACTTTTCTGGGGGGTAACGACGCCACGTGTTACCGCAGCAAAGCAACACATCACCACGAACGATACCACTGCAATCACCACAAAGATGCCACGCCATCCCAGATATGGCACGAGCGTCCCGCCTAACAATGGCGCGATGCAAGGTGTCACCGCTATAGCAGAACTCAGGGTCGTGAGAATCTTCATCCGGTCGCTTTCAGGATATTCATCCTTGACAATCAGGCGTGTCGTCACGGTACCTACACAGCCACCTAATGCCTGCGCACAACGTGCAATCGAGAAACACAAAAAGTCGGGGGCGGCGGCGGCAAGCAATGCAGCAGCAGCAGCCAGCACCAGTCCCCATATCTGGACGGATCTGGCACCAAATCTGTCCGATAGCAACCCTGCCAACACCATCGATACCGCATAGCCCATCATATAAATGACCATGGTTCCCTGTGCAGCCGCAACACTGACACCCAGATCACCCGCAAGTGCAGCTGTGGCCGGTGTACTCAAGCCAAGTCCCAATTGCGGAACCGTCACCGCACTAAGCAGCGCAATAGTCAGCCAGAAACTGGGGGGATGACGATCAGAATTGGTTGACGGCTGCTTCATTGGGCACGTTCCTGATAGGTACAATCAATCTGGCGATACGCTGCATCAGCGTTGATCGGTTTTCTAAAGTAAATCTCTCTCTATACACAATCTTGCTCTTTCGTTTCATGATGCCGGTCGTTTTTCCATCGTCAGATAACGAGTATATTTTTTTAGTGGTATATAATTAAGAGCCAATTTGGCATAACCAATATAGACCACTATGTCCAGAAGTAAGGCGCCCGTTCCGCTCGACTTACCTCAACCGTTCGTGGATATATCCACGAACGGCGGCAAACAGGCACGCATTTATTTGACGCTGCGGCAATCCATTCTGGACGGATTATTGCGAACAGATACCCGCCTTCCTTCGACCCGCATGCTGGCCGAACGCTGGGAGGTTTCCAGAGGCACGATAGAGACTGTATTCGATCGCTTGCAAGCAGAAGGTTATATCGCGCGTAAAGGTGGTTCAGGCTCAACTGTATCTGCACAAATTCCAGATCGGCTTCTTGCAGCCGCACCTGAAGTTGCAAGACACCAATGGGAACGATCAACGCCGATAAACGTCAACCGAACACAAATAGACGCACAAGTTCTGCAACCAGGCATCCCCTTCATTGCACGTATGGCCGATCCGTCTCTTTTTAACAGGCAGACGTGGAGCACGTGTCTAGCACGTGCCGTACGAGAAACCGATCCTGATGTACTTGTTGCCAAAGAGGTGCTCGGGCTTCCAGCATTGCGTCACCAAATCGCTTCGTATTTGCGGGTAGCCCGCGGTATCGCTTGTGACACACAGGATATTATTGTCACTTCAGGCATACGTAATGCGACGGACATCATTGCCCGCCTGCTATTACACAAAGGCGATGTGGCAGCAGTTGAAGATCCAGGATATCTCTGGTGCAGACAAATCCTTGAGCGTACTGGTGCGAAACTGAAATATATCAGTGTAGATGACGAAGGCATCCAAGTGAAAAAACTCGTACAGTGCCAGGGCGTGAAGGCAGTTCACGTCACGCCTGCCCATCAAGCTCCGCTTGGTATTAGCATGAGCGCATCGCGGCGACTGGAATTACTTGACTGGGCAGCGACACATGACACATTCATCATCGAGGATGATTACGATAGCGAATTCAATTATAACGGTGCCCCACTACCAGCAATTAAAGCAATCGACCGAGTCGATCGTGTCATCTTCTGCGGTAGCTTCAATAAGACACTCTTTCACAACCTACGTATTGGCTACATGGTTGTTCCCCCGACACTGAAAGATCGCGTCACCAACATGTTGACAATACTTGGTGGTTCCGTAGGCTGGGTTGAGCAAATGGCGCTTGCGCGATACATGGATAGCGGCGAATACGCCAAGCACCTGCGTATTTCGCGTCACACCTATCAGACCAGAAAAGATCTTCTCTTGACCTGCCTGTTCGAAGAATATGGACAAAAACTGCATGTAACAGGGCAGCACGCCGGTTTCCACTTCATCCTCTGGCTACCAGACGGTATGAATGAAGCCAGATTTTGTGCTCTGGCGATGCAAAGCAACCTGATACTGCAACCTTTACAATCTTTCACCAAGCAAATTCAACTGCCTGCAGGTGTCGTGATTGGCTATACCGCGCTGACCAATTCTCAGATACGTTTTGCCGCAAAACAATTGGCGGCAACACTTGTTGCCTGTGTCGATAAAACATAACGTACACAACATATGTTACAACGCATTCTCCATCTGGTTCATGATTAGAATGAAAACCACTCCTGAAACCCTGTGATTGCTTCAGGCATCACACCCCGCGCACGATCACTTATCTTCACTTCCGCACGGCGAATGGCATTTGCCCAATCAGATCCGTCACACAATGCTGTAGCAACATCTGCTGCATCTAGCATGGCGAGATTCACACCCAGTCCGACTGACATCATCAAGTGTGCCGCATCCCCGATTAATGTATTACCAGGTCAAAATTGGTCAACCAGCAATGGCACAAATGCTGGAGCGTATGCACAAGGAGGGACTATTAATTAGGATGCCAGATCCGCCTGACGGAGGTTAAGCACAATTTGCTTTACCAAAAAAAGCAACCAGCCAGATGGCCAACATGAAGAAAATTGAAGTCAGACTGAAAATATTACTGGAAGCGCAAGAATAGCGCTGCCAATTTGGACCTATTTCAACATCATGTTTTACGCTTAGCAAAACAATAATATCTCTTCCTCATAAAACCAATAAACTGTACAGCAGCTACTGTTGTTTACTGTGTTTATGTATCAATGACTGGCTACTGGGCGATAGCATCGTATGTCATCCATCGTTTTTTTGACTTGTTAGTAACAAAGCTATAGCACATAAAAAAACCGGCGGTTCGACACAATATCCAACCACCGGACAGCCCAAGAGAAACCAGGCAAAACACTACCGTACCGCTTTTTACACTACTAGGTCTGTGATGGCAGCCACAATGCAATTTGCGGATAGGCAATCAAAATACCAATAGCTATCAGAAGCAACACAACGAAAGGCAATGATCCCATCGCAACTTCTTTCATATCAATATTTTTTGGGTCAATCGCCTGTATGACAAATAGATTCATGCCTACCGGTGGATGTATCAATCCTATTTCAAGCAAAATAACCAGAATTACACCAAACCAGATCGGATCGTAGTTGAGCTCAACAATAATCGGAAAAATGATTGCCAGACTCATTACCATGATCGATACAGAATCCACAAACATACCCAAGATCAAGTAAAACAGAATAATGGCTAATAAAATCACAATAGATGGATAAGGCAAACCAGAAACCCACTCTGCCAACTCTGCACTGATTCCCCAGCTAAACACAGCAAAAGAGAATATCTGTGCGCCAACGATAATAAACATGATCATCGCTGTTAACTGTACCGACGATATCAATGATGTACGAATGATTGTCCATGTCAGCTTCTTTTGTATCACTGCTGTAATCAATACGATCAATACACTTAATGCAGCCGCTTCCGTCGTTGTTGCAAAACCGGAATACACAGCGCCCAGAATCACACCAATAATGATCAGCAATGGCAACATCTGCAGAAATGCCAGCGACAAACTGAGCGCCGTGACTTTCAAATCATCATTTTTAGGTGCAATAGAAGGTTTGACGAGCGCCATAAAAGCGATATAAGCAATAAACAAAGAGACAACCAGCAAACCGGGAACAATCGCAGCAAGAAATAATTTACCAATTGACACATCAGTCATCGAACCGTAAATAATCAATGGCAAGCTAGGCGGTATCAAAATTCCCAGTGTGCCCCCAGCTGCCAGAGAACCGAACGTCATGCGCTTGTCATATTTTGCTTTTAACAGGCTGGGTATTGCAGCTTTTCCAATTGTTGCGGCTGTCGCAACACTGGTTCCACTCACTGCCGAGAAAATGGCAGAAGCGCCCAGATTCGCACACAGCAAACCACCAGGCATCCATTTCATCCATTGCGCCATGGCAGTATAAAATCTGCTAGCAATCCCTGTCTGCTGGATTAACTCACCCATTAATATAAAAAGAGGAATGCATACCAAAATCTCGCTTGATGTATTGTTCCATACAGCATGCCCGATACCACTGATATAAACAGGGTCAAGAAGGTAAACAAACAACATGCCTGTTAACCCTAATGTTGCCGCCACCGGTATGCCCAAAGCTAGCAAGACAATAAATACAAGTCCCATCATCATCATTACAAACATGTCTATTCTCCTTGAGGACCTGTAACTGCAGCATGTGCACCAGTACCAAACAACAACCTGGCAGCATCAACAAACAATTGCCCCTGCACAACCCACATCAGCAACAAACCTATGACCATGCCTGATTGCGGATATACCATTGGTGTATGCAAAAATCCCTGCGAAATCAACTGATCCATACCAGAGGAATAGGCAAGATACCCGCATATCAGTACCAATGCTGTCACATACAAAAACATCAACAAATGCTGTAACAATGCGAAATAGCGTGCACAAGAAGGAAAACAATTCACGAACAACTTCACTTTCACATGCTGGTCTTTGCGCGTAACTGCCGGCAAAGCCATCACAATTAACATCACAAGCAAATAGCCATTTAAGTCATTGGCAAGATAGAACTCGATATGAAAAGGCCGCAATACAATATCTGTATTTGTCAGTACCATCAACATGGCGCAACAGATGCAACTAATCAGCATCCCGGCATATTCCACACGGTCCAGAAAACCTTTTTTTTGAGACATGATGGATCTCCAACGTCAGTCAGGTAGCGTTATTTAAAATAAAGAGAATGCGGGTTTTCGGACAAGATTTTGTTCCATATATCTTGGCTTCCCGCCCATTGGGCAAGGTTATTTAACGCTTGTCCTTCATCGGGCGGCGCATGTAGATAACCTACATGCGGCCAATCGCTCCCCCACAGTACACGTTCGTTATTGGCTGCAATCAATTTCATTGCACGTTGTCCAGAGGGTGGGAAAAAAGCATTCGATAATTTGACCCAGCAGTTCCCGCGTTCCATTAGATCGAGTATGACACCCACTCCAAGTGCATTGTCGGATGCATCCTCCCGTAGATGCGCCATATGATCCAGAACAACAGGCACATCGAGTTTTCTCAATCGCCCATTTAATGCAGGCAATTGCTCATCATCAACAAAAAGCGCGATATGCCATCCGAAATCCTTAATCTTTGATGCAATCATCTCCATTTCATCAATCGAGACACCGCCTGGCACCACACTTTGTAAACGAACACCTCTTGCCCCCTGTTGATGAAAACGATGTAATGCATCTTGTGTAACAGCTGAATCGACCACAATAACGGCGCGCCCGCGCCCTTCCATTCTGGCGACCAGATCCAATGTACAAGCATTATCCAAACCGTAAAAACTGGGCTGCACAACAACCATACGCTGCAGACCAACGTGAGACGCCATCGCCAGATATTGCGCGATACTTGCCTGTGCTGGCACACTCGGTGCGGTCGGAATAACGGGGAATGTCGAATAGGGGCCAAATATATGCATGTGTGCATCACATGCATTATCGGGCATGGGCCATACCGGTAAAACCGTTGGCGTCCTAAAACGCGGGGCACCTTCGGTTCTATTTGCTATTCCTGACTGAAATTTGTTGTCGTTTTTCATTTCAATCACTCTTTACAGTGAGGATGTCAGCATATTATTTACCGGAAAATGCTTTTTCAACATCCGATAAAACACCCGGTGCTTGAGGCCCGGCACGCTTGACCCAGGACGTCCATACATCGGACACTGCCAGCTTTCTGGCTTTCTCGTAATCGGATGCTGTGATGCGTGCAATTTTCAGACCGCTATCTGCCAATACCTGCTGCCCTTTCTCATCACTCTCGGGCATAAATGCATCAAGACTTTCCTGTAATGACGCCATCTCGGCAACAACGATCTGACGTAATGCTTCTGGTAGTGCATTAAGTTTTTTATCCGACACCAGCACACGCACTGATAATCCGGCCATATTCATCACGAAACCTGACTGCAGTACTTCATCAAACTTCGATCCCTTGACGTTGCCAGCACCTGTAATCACGCAATTCAAGACTTTGCGCTGTAACGACGTATAGACTTCCGGTTGGGCGATACTGATCGGTGAAGCCCCGATACTACTGATGAATTGTGCATGTTCTGGCGTCAATACCCGCACCTTCTGGTTCTTGATATCGTCCAGCGTTGCAACAGGCTTGGTAAACCAGATATTCATCGGCTCATAGTAATATCGCGCCAATACGGTAGCGTGA
>JAATFN010000313.1 GCA_015655165.1 Betaproteobacteria bacterium
TGCCAAGTGCCCCAAAAGGGTGGTGGGATCCTGGCTGACCACCAGGTAAATTCCAGTCATAATGGGTGTATGAATCGGCAATTACCAGTACATAGTTACGCTGGCAGGCAGCAAGTACCGGATCCTTCCAGCGGTGTACGGGAAACCCATCGAGACTTCTTGTTGAGCCATAGTAGGCTGTGCCAAGTGGATTTTGCGGCGTAGCACCGGTGGGTTCACGCCCCTGAATATAGCGCAAGCCTTCGTAATACAATTCGCCGACCGGGTCATGGATTTTGTAGTTGCCTGTGTTGCCGAATTTATTCAGATAATTGATTGCACCACTATTGTTAAATCCGGATGCCTTATCCGGATTGGCAATGAAGACCCCCGTTTTTATATCCCATTCGACATTATCATTGACCGTTTCTGTAAAATTCGTATTGTCAAAACGGTACTGTCCAATGTATTTCATCGGCGCCCGTAATACACCACCATACCGGGTTGCAGACGTAAATAGATTGGAGCGACTGTTCGGGTCAGTCAATTCTCTGGGGTCTTGGTTAATGTAGGCTTCAGGTTCATCTACCAGATAACTCATCACACCGAAGCGCACCTTTTGTGCATTACGCTGCATTTCACCGACAGGTTTATAGCCATGTTCGTACGCCATACATAGTTCTTGCCGCTCGGGACCTTCTTGTGCATTGCACACTTCGACACGTGTAAAAAATTCGTACGTTGTGCCTCCGACAGTTTTTTGTGGCGTATCACAACTACTGTCAGGGTAGCCGTTGGTCATCGGTAGCGAGTCGCTGATAAACATCTTGTCTTGGCAGTTGCTTATAAAAATCTTGTTGGCATTGATACCCGTTGCCGCGCGAATGTCTGATTGGCCATAAACGACATGCCACTCGAAAAAATTTTTATAAAAAACCGCTGGTAAATAGGCGCGTTGCAATATTGTTTGTGTGTCTGTATCTAAAAAACGGTTACCACCACTTAATGCCAAACGTAAGCTATCGATTGCCGATGTCGTTGCCCAGTTCAGAAAATTTCCGCTAAAAGGTGCACTATTACTACCGCATGAGAAATTGGTTCCCGCATTTGCCCCGATTACAAAGTGTGTCGAACTATAGATGTAGCATTTTTTTGTATTGAAGTAGCCGATATATTCTTTTGTGCTTTGGTAGGCACCATTATCTTTACCGGGATAGGCATTGCGTGCAGTAGGGAATTCGATGGATAAGGCCAGTAATACATTGGGATGCACCATGCTTCCACCAAAAGGCGGGGTCGATGCAATATCAACCAATGGCGGTGCAGCAACAGTTGGCATGGCGGTACATAACAACATGATGATGCCGCATAGTGGTAGCACACATTGTTGTTTGAAACAGTATGTCATGCGTTGGTAAAACGCAGACAGACCGGCTCTATTTTTGTGTGTTGTTATCTGTGTTTTCATTGCTCGTATTTGTGCCTTCTTTGCGGTAGATGGTCTGCAACACAACCTGTGTTGTTACTCTCATGCCAAAGCCGATGCTGGTGATACGATAAATCGTGCTGTCCAATTCTTCGCCTGCTTTAATATAAGGCAGGGACTCAATAATATAGCGGGGAACCCTTGCAGGTAATAAGCCGTAACCACTTTGAAAAACCTTGCCGGTAAATTTCCCGTAGGGTACCGATGGCGTTTCTTTCAAAAAATTGACTTTCTCCCAGACCGGTTGTTGTCCAGGATCGGACGCCTGGCATAACCCCAGATAATCACCCGTGTCGGTACAGTTGGCTGTAAAACCGACGCGGGAGTTTTTTGGGAAAATATGTTTTTTACGTGAGCCTTCCAAATCCATTTGTGCATCGATTAAAGCTGCTTCTGCAGCTTGGAATGCAATTTGTCTATCCCTGTCATTACGTGAAGCCTGTTCGCTTTGCAACGTGATCTGTGCGGCTGAAATTCCCAATAATAAAATAACGGTAAGCATCAATAACGACACAATCAATGAGGCACCATGCTGATATTTCAATCGATGATC
This sequence comes from Betaproteobacteria bacterium, assembly GCA_015655165.1. Lineage (GTDB taxonomy): Bacteria > Pseudomonadota > Gammaproteobacteria > Burkholderiales > Burkholderiaceae_D > Herbaspirillum. The sequence continues at coordinate 2,019 of JAATFN010000313.1, forward strand.
AATACCCGATAAGTGATCCATGATTAATCAATTCTTGGTGGTGTTTTATTGCGTAAAATGATGGTTGTTTCAAATACCTTGCGCATACGCTGTTGCACATCGGGACTAAAATCATTGTCGCTAAAGGACGCTTTGTCCTGATTGTCGGCATTGTTCGTATACGCTTCTCCAAATAAATGGTAGGTGTGGTTTTCTCGGGGAGAGGGCATATTTTGCGTACCTCTGACCAATAATGCGATGCGTACCGCAACAACATTTTTCCACCAGGTGTGTGCATTTTTTTCTTGCGACGAACTTTTATGTTGATCGTCCATCAATCTGATCTGGGTTGCCGTTAAAAAATAATCGGGGAATCCGTTACTATTTTTATCGATACCATAGAGAACTTGAAGGGATTCGACACCACGTACAACGGGTGTTGAATTCCATTTTCTTTCGTATTGGTATTTGCATCGTAGTTCAGGTTCACCATCGGCACTCAGGTCGACATAAAAAATGCTCCATCCACGCCCCTTGCCATCAATATCGCGTTGTGCTGCTTCCTGTGATGGTGGGTGTGGCACTGGAAACCCCGCACAATCGAGTATGGTGCCATCTGCTTTTTTAGCGGTGCCAGAACCAAAAAAACGTATTCCCAATACATCACTGCCATACACGCCAGGTGTGGTAAGTGACGATAGATCAGGCATGGTTGCATTCAGTTTGCTATTGTCATAACCGCTGATATTGGCGGACATTTCTTTTTCAACAATGAACGGATTTTCTTCCCCCCCCCAATTCACAAAACCTGCCTGCCGTACTGAGGGCGAAATCGGCTCTAACGCAAATCGACCGCTTTCTTCGACACGCGACATTTCGTCTAATGTCAAATAGCCCGATTTGCTCGAGATCAGCAAGGAAATCGATGCCAGTATCACAATCAGGCCCAGGGCCATTGCCAATAATAGTTCAATCAAGGTCAGGCCATTTTGTACAAGACGTGGGCAAAAGTTGGCATTTGACGAATCAATTTGCATTTTTTATGCTCTGGTTCACTTCGACAAGTAGGGCGATATTGGGAACGGTTTGTTGATTTTCTGATGCGATACCATCAGGTTGGTAACCTTTCCCGGCCCAGCCGATCTTGATGACAATATTGGCATCTTTATTGACACTGCACTGCCAGGTCAAACTGCCTGCATTGGTATCCCACGGGTTACTATCCCGACATACCGATGCTCTGGCACCTGGTAACATGGTTCTTAGACGCGTACGCCATTCATACAACTGAAATCGTGCCGATTGCTCTTCATTACACATATGTTGGCTGTAGCACAATATGGGCTGGTCTGTATATTGCGTGCTGCTGGCCGTATACTCGAAAAAAAAAAGACTCTGCTGCGCATTGATTTCTGCCGGATGTGCACGCATGATGTCTGCCAGCTCAGAAGCCAACTGTACTGCTGTTGATTGATGCGTGGTTTGTTGTGCGATACGTAATGCAGTGAGCTGCAAAGCGGCAACCGAGATGACGCCGAATGCGAGCACAAATACCGCAATCAAGACTTCAATTAAGGTGAACCCTGCATTGCCGGATATGGATGTTCGCATCTTCTCACTCGCACAGTAGAACCCTGACACAAGTTTATTGGATGTGGTCTTGCTATTGGTATCTTTTGACGTACGGTTGTCGTTTTTGTACGTAAAAAAACAGGAGAGTTATCTGTGTGGAAATAGAATCTGTTGCAATCGTTGTCCAAAGACAAGATTGTTCACATGTATTGCTGAATGGAATTAGTTTTTGGGTATATCGGGAAATAGTTTTTTTTCTGCTTTGTCCAACCATACCGACAGATTGTCGAATAGGTCATGTTGATTGTACGAACAGCTTTCCTCACTAAAGAGGCTGCTTGTTTCAAGACGCACCAGTAAATCTTCTGCAACGGTCTCGTACTTGGGCGGCAAAGAGTTCAGCAGGGTTGTTTGTGCTCGCCAGATGCTGCAAAATGTTGTGATGTCAATCTGTTGTTGCTGCAGTTCAGACAGGGCATTACGCAATAGTGTGAGTTGTTTATGAAGCATAAGTATCCGATATATAAAGTAAAAACGGTATGCTGACTGCTGATCAGCATACCGTAAATGATCGTGTTCGGGTAATTAGAGTTTTTTTGCAGCGAACGTATTGCACGCGTTCATATTGCCTTCGGTAAAGCCACGGCGAAACCAGCTTGAGCGTTGTGCAGATGTTCCATGCGTGAACGAATCAGGTACTACATAACCTTGTGCCTGTTTTTGTAGTGCATCGTCGCCGATAGCGGACGCCGCATGCAATGCCGCATCGATATCGCCTTTTTCCAGAATGCCACGTGCTTGATTGGCATTGTATGCCCAAACACCTGCAAAGCAATCAGCTTGTAATTCCAGTTTTACCGACAACACGTTGCCTTCTTTGTCGGACAGTTTTTGTTGTGCCTGATGCACTTTATCGGAAATGCCCAATAACGTTTGCACATGATGGCCAACCTCATGGGCAATGACATAGGCTTGCGCGAAATTACTGGATACGTTGAAACGCTCTTTCATCAGTTCATAAAAACTCAGGTCGATATAGACTTTCTGATCGGCGGGACAGTAAAACGGACCTGTTGCTGTCTGGCCTGTACCGCAAGCAGTCGGTGTGCTCCCGGAAAACAAGACCAGTTTTGGCTCGACATATTGTGTCCCGTTGGCTTGGAAGAGTGTTTTCCAGGTGTCTTCCGTATCAGCCAAAACAGTCGACACAAACTGTCCCATCTGTTCTTCTTCTTGGGTCAACTCGTGGGTACTGGTCGACTGCGAAACCGGCTGACCAATATCGGCACCAGTCAATGCACCTAATAACGTCAGTGGATTAATGCCTAAAAAGTACGAGGCAACTAATGCAACGGCAATGGTGCCAAGGCTTAATTTGCCGCCAAATATAGGTAAACGGCCGCCACCGCCACCACTGCTACGCCGGTCTTCGACGTTATCACTCTCACGGTTACCTTCCCACTTCACGATTGATTTCTCCAGCAAACAATATCAGGGTTTATATTATATTACGCCTGTTCAGGGGCAATCATTTCTGCATAATCATACAATGCGCCAAGAATGGCTTCTGCACGTTCATCGGCAGTTTCGGACAATGTATCAATACACACGGCCAGCTTTTCCATGGTAATGGTATCACCCTGTCCATGGTACAGCTTGGCTGCACGGTATTCTTCCCAGCGGGCAGATTCAATATCCGATAGGGTACCGGGAAAATTGCGTGCGCGGTAGCGAAACAATAACTCATCTAGCCGGCTGTCATCAAAACCGGCTGTAACAGTGGCAAGTTTCTCAGGTGGCAGGCTACGTAAATAATTGAGTTGTCTGCGATCGCCATTGCCAATGAAGCCACCATATAGATCCTCATCAACATCCGGTGTCTGGCCTTTGTCGGTCTGTCGAAACACTTGTTGCCACAATGCCGACAAGTCCGGTGCCCGCATGGCTATCTCTGCATGGGTTAATGCCTGTGCCACATCAATGTCTAACGCACTCGCCCGTTCGGCACTCAATGTTTTTAACTGGCTAATGGCAATCGGAGATTTGTTCAAATGGATGGATTTGATCGGCAAGCGCGACAAGCCCGCTTCTTCTAATACCGGTGTTTTGCTGAACATGCGTGTACGTACTGTGTCCGCGTCCAGTGACCACAGTTCTTGTGGATCATAGGTAAGATCCCAGGCAATGATTTCGTTTTTGTTGGTCGGATGTGCCGCCAATGGCCACATGACAGCCAGACAGCCATGTTCGGCGGGTAACATGCCAGAAACATGTAAAAACGGGCGGGGTGACACAAGATTGATTTCTTTGGCTGCCTGATCTTTTTTGTGTAACTTCAGACAGAAGTCAAAGAGCATTGGCTGGTGCTGGCGAATCAAGCGTGCCATGGCAATGGTCGCTCGTACATCGGACAAGGCATCATGAGCGGCTTCATGGATTAATCCATTGGCAGCGCTCAGATGTTCGAGTTTGAAGCTGGGTTTGCCATCGTCACGTTGGGGCCAGATAATGCCGTCAGGGCGCAGCGCATAGGCTGTACGCACGACATCGAGCAAATCCCAGCGCCCGCAGTTATTCTGCCATTCGCGTGCATAAGGATCAATCAGGTTACGCCAGAACATGAAACGGGTAATCTCGTCGTCAAAGCGGATGGTGTTGTAACCGACACCAATTGTTCCCGGCTCGGAAAAAGCCTGTTCGATGTGTGTGGCAAACTGGTATTCCGGCAGTCCTTTTTCCAGACAAAGCTGCGGGGTGATACCGGTAATCAGACAGGATTGCGGGTCCGGTAAAAAGTCGGGCGCCGGTTGACAGTACATCATGATTGGTTCGCCAATCTCGTTTAATTCTGCGTCGGTGCGGATGGCCGCAAATTGAGCCGGCCTGTCACGGCGTGTATTTGCACCGAAGGTTTCATAGTCGTGCCAGAGAAAAGTATGGTTGGACATGGTAATAGATACAGTCATCCGGGAAAATAATGTGATTATAAAGAGACTTGGTGCCAAGTCCCTCATGAAGCGTACATTATTTTCTCATTCCGGTCTGAATTCAATGTTCTGCACGATGCATGTATTGACCAGTGACGGTACCTTATAGCTCATCTTCATCGAATTGTTCGACAGATGATGGTGTCTCAGGGCTGCCCAGAATAAGGAGTAACGTGCTGTGTAAGTCGCCAGAGCGCATGGTGCTGTTTCCACCGGCATAAATAATGTTACCAATGACCCAGCCGCGGACATCTTTCGATAGGATGACTTTATCGACCCATTTTGCCGGCGACTTGTGCTGGGCATCACTAAAGACCAATTCAACACGGCAGATTCCCTGATCGGTTTCCAATGTACAGTTGATGATCCTGTAGGTGGTCGCGCCTTGTGGCAGGGAAGTTAATAGATTTCCTTCAACCAAAGGAGGTTCTTGGTCTGCAGTCTCACGTAAATGTGCTTCTTCGGCTTCAGAGACATTTTTGAGTAATTCGAAGAGTGGCACCGAGACAAATTGTCGTAATGCCAGCAATTCAGATAATGTTAATGCGCCAGTCGGATGGGATGTCTGGTTAGCTTGATAGAAGTTGCTAACGACCTGTTTTGCCTCTTGCACACTGTTTTGCGAGCAGGCTAGCAGTAGTGTCATTAGAACAAGTATCGGTATTGTTGTGATTGATTTTTTCATTCATACACCCCTTCTATGGTGTGTACAACTGACTACCTGATATATCAAAATGATAGAGGAAATACTGGTCGTTGAGTATGAAATAGCGCGTTCTGATGGTGTAAAACGTCAGAA
>JAATFN010000236.1 GCA_015655165.1 Betaproteobacteria bacterium
AGGTCGCAGTTTTTTTACTTCAGCGTCGGGCAGTTGCAGCGTTGCACCATCCACATAATTAAAGCTTGTCATGATCCCCTTACCGTCTTTTATTCCAGTACGGCCAACATAGGTACCGAGCGTGGATTGATGATCCTGTGTACGATAGGCAATTTGCGCGTCTGGCGAATCGACCTTCAAACCCGAGAACGCTGCTGCGAGCTTGTCCGAATCAATTGAACCGGCTTTTTTGATACCCGCGGCAATCGACATCAATGCCACATAGCCGACAAGCGAACCGTTACGTGGATAATCATTGAATTTCTTGCGATAGGCATCCACGAATTTTTTGCTCTGAGGCGTATTGATTGCATACCATGGGTAACCGGTCACAATCCAGTTCACAGGTGCCTCGCCACGCAGTGGATCGAGATACTCCGGCTCACCAGTCAACAACGACACCACTTCACGTCCTTCGAACAAACCACGCGTATTGCCTTCACGCACAAATTTTCCGAGGTCTGCGGCAAAGAGCGCATTAAAGATCGCATCCGGTTTTGCATCAGCCAATGCTTGCGTCACAGAACCTGCATCGATCTTGCCAAGCGGTGGCGCCAATTCGGCGACAAACTCGATATCCGACTGCTTTTCCTTCATCAACTTCTTGAACGACTCTGCAGCTGACTGTCCATACTCATAATTAGGATAGACGATGGCCCAACGTTTTTTCTTCAACTTGACCGCTTCATCGATTAAGGATGCCACCAACATATAAGTTGATGGGCGCAAGCGGTAGGTATACTTGTTACCGTTCTGCCAGACGATTTTGTCGGTTAACGGCTCAGCTGCCAGGAAAAAAATCTTGCGCTGCTTGGCATAGTCTGCCAGTGCCAAACCGGTGTTGGATAAAAAACCGCCAAACAACAACGATACCTGTTCACGTGTGACCAACTCTTCTGCCACACGCACGGTGTCCCCCGGATTCCCGTTATCGTCGCGTGAAACAACTTCGAGCTTTTTGCCAAGCAAACCACCGCCTGCATTGATTTCTTCCAGTGCCATTTCCCAACCGTTACGGTAAGGCTGAAGAAACGCCGGTTGCGATTTATAGCTGTTGATTTCACCGATTTTAATGGTCGACTGTGCCATGGTCGACGCAGCGGCAACCATGCCGAAAGTCGCGACCAAAAGGTGTTTAAGTCGGATATGAAGAATCACGATGTTTCCTTTCTTTCCTTAGTATGAATATGCTAAAAAAACTCAGTTCTTAAAATAGACCAGCACGCCTATCACATCCAGTACGTACCAACTTGAATAGCGTTGACGATCATACCTGACAAGTACACATCAACGTAGAGCTCACTATCTGTTACCCGCAGCACAACCTGATGACAGTTCCCGTTCCCCAATCTGCGAGCATTCTTATCCTCCTCCTTGATTTCACAAGCTATTCTTTTGCTGTTAATACGAACCCATCCTGTTTTCTGGATAGACTTATCCATAGCATCCCACCCGGAAAAAAAGATGTACACACTACTTATATTCATATCAAGCAAAATATATACCAGCTTTATCTGGTACTGTAACAATGACAAATAATCAGATTAACTATTTGATTTATATAAATAAATAGATGACCAATAAAGGTTTTTCAATACATTTTGGCGGGAATGGCCTGACCATAGTATTTACAATGCATACACTTAATTAATGCCACACACAAAAGCGCACCATCGCTGTGCATAATGCATTAATACACCGCGCCAAAGTGGGTCATGCAAACAAACCGCATAACAAAAACACCTATTGCACAAGCCATGAGCACCAAGCGGCGACATGGCCTGTCCATGTATGTATTGCAGGTGCTGCCACGTTAAAATGTGTATCATGAATGCGCGTACACATCACATCGTACGGGTACGCAACCATCACATGCAACACGTTCCGAAGCAGAAAAAATGCGGAAGATCAATGCATCACAGGAAAAAGCAACTCGCGCGTATACATACGAATTAGAACCGATTAAAATTCTGGCTCATCCTTAGCAACTCCAGGCAACAGTAATCGCGCAAAACTACTAACATGACAATTCTCATGGACCAAAGCCCAACTACGGCAGACTACCAATTTTCTGATCAGATCGGTCACCTCCTACGCCGCGCCTATCAGCGCCATGCCGCCATCTTCCAGCAGCATATTGCCGACTCACAACTGACAGCGGCCCAGTTTGTCACACTGTGCGCAATCAACGAACAGAATATCTGCTCGTTTAGCGATATCGTCAAGGTAACCACGATCGACCAGGCCACCATCCGCGGCATTATCGAGCGCCTCAAGCTACGCGAACTCATCGTGCTCTCGCACGACAATACCGA
>JAATFN010000261.1 GCA_015655165.1 Betaproteobacteria bacterium
ACAAGGCGCCGTGTGCAAAGTTGATGACATTGAGCAAACCAAAAATCACCGCCAGTCCCAAGGACATCATTGCGTACAACGAGCCATTGACCAATCCCAACAATAATTGCCCTAACATTCCCGGTAAGGACACTCCAAAAATTTCAGTCATATGTCCTCCTAAACCCCCAGTAATTCATTTAAGACAGGCATCTTGCTCTGCAATTCGGACGCTGCAAAATTCTCGACAATCTGTCCATGCTCCATGACAAAGAAGCGATCTGCCAGCGGTGCGGCAAAATGAAAGTTCTGCTCGACCATGACAATGGTGTAGCCCCGTGTTTTGAGTGTTGTAATCATTTTTCCCAAAGCCTGCACAATGACAGGTGCCAGACCTTCTGATATTTCATCAAGCAACAATAATCGCGCACCGGTACGTAAAATACGGGCCACAGCCAACATTTGCTGTTCACCGCCAGACAAGCGTGTTCCCTGACTATGTCTTCTTTCCAACAGATTAGGAAACATCGCGTAAATTTCTTCTATTGACATACCCCGGTCCATCTTGGAAACAAACGGTGGAAGCAACAGATTCTCTTCTGTAGATAAAGAAGAAAAAATGCCGCGCTCTTCCGGGCAATAACCAACACCATAATGGGCAATTTTGTAAGTGGGCAGATGGATTGTTTCGGCACCATTAATTTTAATCGAACCTTTGCGTGTACCGGTTAACCCCATGATGGCTCTTAAGGTCGTTGTACGGCCAGCGCCGTTACGGCCAAGTAACGTCACCACTTCACCTTCACAAACACGCAAGTTCACGTTGTGTAGTACATGCGACTCGCCATACCAGGCCTGTAAATCGGCAATGTCCAACACAATTTTTTGTATATCCCGCGCCATATCAATGCCCTCCTTCCACACCTTGAGGGCTTGTTCCCATATATGCTTCCATCACACGGGGATCGCTAGACACATCAGCATATGTGCCCTCGGCAAGTATGGCACCACGCTGCAACACACTAATACGGTCACAAATACCCGCAACCACATGCATGTTGTGCTCGACCATTAAAACAGTACGTCCGACAGAAACTTTTTTGATCAAAGCTGTGACACGATCGACATCCTCATGCCCCATCCCCTGTGTTGGCTCATCCAACAACATTAATTCAGGCTGCATTGCAAGAGTTGTTGCTATTTCAAGCGCACGCTTACGCCCATATGGGAGATCGACAGTAACAATATCTGCAAAGTCTGCAAGATCGACTTCTTCCAGTAACTCCATAGCACGTGCATTCAATTGATTCAGGCTCTCGCTGCTTTTCCAGAAGCTAAACGATGTGCCGAGTGGCCTTTGTAGACCAATACGCACGTTTTCAATTACGGTCATATGTGGAAATACAGAAGAAATCTGGAATGAGCGGATGATTCCCTGCCTGGCAATTTTTGCAGCCGGTATCATGGTAATATCCCTGCCATTAAATAAAATATTTCCGGATGTCGGCGCGAGAAATTTCGTTAACAGATTAAAGCATGTTGTCTTACCGGCTCCGTTAGGTCCAATCAATGCATGAATATGTCCTCTCTCGACACGCAAATCTACTGCATTGACCGCAGTAAATCCTTTGAAAATTTTTGTGAGAGATTTAGCCTCCAAAATGATGTCTGCCATCACATTTCCTCTAGTTATTTATTTCACCCTGCTGCCTTTGGCAAATCACCGCATTCTTTGTACGGCTTTCAATGATGGGTTGGTACATATCTACAACAACATCGCGCTGCCTCAAGTAAACATTAAGCAACAACCGTGCCTTGCACTAGATTTCTTTAAAATCAATATGTTAAGCAGAAAAAGACTGTACGCCACCATGACATAATGACTATGCCGAATACACTTTTTGACAAATAATCCATCAATCGTTCATGAAGTGACTACAACACGAACAGCCATAGTGGCTTGTAAAGTCATCAAGACAGATCGATATCAGCCGGCAATATCTGCAGCTTTTTATATAAGTAGGCACGTGAGATACCAAGCTCTTCGGCAACCTTTTTCTTGTTGCCTTGATGTTTAGCCATGGCAGCTTGAATCATTGTGCCTTCGACTTCATCAATCGCCTCTTGGATCGTCACTTTGGAGGGAATAATTGGAGAGTGTGTAGTTTGCACGACCGTTTCGTGTCGATCATGACTGGCCATGGGCAGTGGACGGAAATCTTTAATCGTGATTTGCCCTGCTTCGCAAAATATCGCTGCACGCTCTACTTCATGCAACAACTGACGGACGTTACCTGGCCAAGGCAATTCCTTCAAATAATCATAGACTCTTGCATCGACGTGGCTAATCGTAATACGCTGGCGCTGCGAGAAGCTACTTAAAAAACTTTCGACTAGGTCGGGTATGTCTTCGAGACGTTCGCGCAAGCTAGGCATGCGAATCGTGACCCCGCTGATACGATAATACAAATCAAGACGGAACTCGCCCTTTTGAATCATCGTCTGAAAATCCCTGTTACTAGCACAAATCAGACGAAAATCGGAATGACGTTCACGGTTACCACCAACACGCTCGAACATACCGTCTTGTAATACACGCAATAATTTCACCTGAATCTCGGCTGGCATATCGCCGATTTCATCAAAGAATAATGAACTATTGTCCGCTTGCTCGAATTTACCTTTACGTCCTTTTTTTTCAGCACCGGTAAATGCGCCTGCCTCATAACCAAACAACTCGCTTTCAACAAGACCGCTAGGCAATGCTGCAGCATTGACAAAGACCATTTGATTATCACTACGAGAACTTAATACATGAATCGCATGTGCAGCCAGCTCTTTACCGGTGCCACTTTCTCCGACAATTAATACCGGCACATTCAACGGTGCGACCTTGATGATATCCGCTTTTAATTGTCGAATAGCGTCACTGCGACCAACCATCTGGTCCAGATCATAAGAGCGACGCCGAAGACTTGATAACTCCCTGCGATAGAATTCAACTTCAGAACGTAACTTGTTGACTTCCTGGCTCAAATCTCTGACAGTTTCCGGACCCTTGAACATCACGCGCCCGATAGCACCATAGGTTTTACCGTTTTCAATAATCGGCAATCGTGCAACAACCCGCGTAATACCAGCCATTTCCTGCAACTTGCCGATTTCAGTTTTACCTGTAGCAACCACTTCATGCAGCCGGGTATTTTCAATGACTTCCGTAACATGCTTACCAATACCTTCTCCAGGCTTGATACCGAAGAACTGTGCATGTACGGGCGGCACAAATTTCAATCTTGCCTGATCATCGACAACAATCATCGACTCATAAGGACTGTTCACAAAATGATTGAAAATAATATGTGCGAAATCGACACTGGCAACAAAATCAAACAAGGTCGGCTGATTGGCAACAGATTGAATAAAAAAGGCCACGGTGTCCCCCATTACACGCCAGGTAGCCAACAGGCGTAAAGCCCCTTTCAGCGCTTCCATACCGGTTGTCTGCTGGCATTTCTTCGGCAAGTCGCTTAACAACTGCTTTTGAATAATGGGATCACTTGCCAGACCAGTTGCGCACAAGATTTTGCCTTGCATGTCACTGATCAATACACCACTTGCTGTTATCTCCGGCTGTCTCATTTGTCTTCCTCGAATACAGATTTATTTTTTATAACTGTCTTTATAGCAGACACTTTTTATAAATTCTAACGCGTACTTGTTCAACTGTATACGTAAAAAACAGTCTTAAAGCCAGCTATGCATGGAGATCAACAAATTCTTCTTTGTCATATCACCCGCATGGCACGAACGTTGCTTTTATAGGGATAAAACCATAAAACCATACACATAATGACTATGCAATCTGTAACTGATTTACCGACTCCCGATCTGAAAGAAGCACTTGATCTTTTAGAAGGCATCAAAGTATTGGATCTGACAACGTCGATTGCCGGGCCTTATGCGACGTTGTTGCTTGCGGATCTAGGTGCGACAGTTGCAAAGATCGAACGTCCATTAACAGGAGACGACTCACGTGCATGGGGGCCCCCCTTCCTTGATCACGAGTCTCTCTGGTTTTTGAGCGTCAATCGCAATAAACACAGTGTCACTCTTGACTATTCAAAACCTGAAGGATTGACTGCACTGCATGCCTTGGTGAAAGAAACCGATGTGCTTATTGTCAATCAAGTCGCACGCAGCCAAGAAAAACTGGGTATCGATTACAATACACTAGCGACAATCAATCCAGGCATTATCCATGTCTCCATTACAGGTTTCGGACTGGATGGCGATAAAAGCAATCAGCCATGTTACGATCTGATTGCAGAAGGCTATAGCGGCATCATGGATCTGACCGGTGAATTCGACAATGATCCACAAAAAGTCGGCACACCTGCCGCAGATTTATTATCCGGTTCCGATGCGGCATTGGCAACAATGGCGGCATTAATTTCACGTCACCGTACAGGAAAAGGCCAGCAAATCGATATCTCGATGGTAGAAAGCATGACCCGCTTCATGACGCCACGTATCATTCCGTATCTTGGATCCGGTCAGCTCCCGCGCAGATCTGGCGGAAAAGACAGTGTCATTGCCATCTATCAGACATTTAATACTGCCGATAATCCAATGACACTGGGATTAGGCAATGATGCCATCTGGCAGCGGTTCTGCCATGCGGTTGGCAAGCCCGAACTTGCAACAAACCCTACCTATAAAAATAATATCGAACGCCGCAAAATGCGGGAAGAACTGGTCGTGCAGATTCAACAAATTTTATTAACACGGCCAAGGCAGTACTGGCTTGGCATCTTTTCGGAAGAACGCATTCCGGCAGGACCCATTAACCGTATTGATGAAGTGGTGAAAGATCCCACACTCATACAAAGACAATTTTTTTATACGATCGAACGTGATGGCCATAGCATCCCGCAAGTTGGCCTGGGTATCAAGTTTAACGGAAATAATCAAAGTTTCCGCAAAACACCACCGCGTCTTGGTGAAGACAATCATCATATTTTTTCATCTTGGCTACATTGGGATGACGAGCAAATACAATCACTACAATTAGCCGGATTACTATAACGATACAATTCATGAAGGAGACAATGTCATGTCACGACATTTTGAAACGATTATTTACGAAGAAGATGGTCCAGTCGGCACAATTACATTAAATCGCCCTGACAACGGGAACATGTTCAATGAACAAATGTGTCATGAAATTCGTGATTGTCTTAATGATATTCGCCGGGAAACACGTACACGCGTGATTGTCATTACCGGTACGGGTAATAAGTTTTTTTGTATCGGCGGAGAAAAAACCGGCATGGAAGAGACGTTACTTTATGCAGGTGTCCTACCGGTTCTAGACATGTACGAAAGCATTGACCGTTTGCAAAAACCGGTCATTGCTTCAGTCAATGGATTCGCCGTCGGTGGCGGCAATGTCTTGCAAGTCATGTGTGATTTAACCATCGCAAAAGAAAGTGCTGTCTTTAGGCAAGTCGGTCCCATGATGGGCAGTTTCGATGCGGGATATGGCACTTGGTATCTGGAAGATCTGGTCGGCAAGAAAAAAGCCAAAGAGATCTGGTTTACCAATCCGAAATTAAGTGCGGCCGAGGCACTAGCACTCGGTATGATCAATAAAATCGTTCCTGACGACCAGCTCGCCTCTGCAACGAAGGAATGGGCACTGGAAATTGCCGAGCGTGGTGCATTTGCATTAGCAGCGATCAAAACCGCGTTTCATGCACGTCATGGTGGTGTTGCCGGATTATCGCGCATGGCACACGATTTATTGTTACGCCAAAATCTGGAAACCGATGAGTCCAAGGAATTGGCTGAATCGTTCAAAGAAAAACGTCACCCTGACACTAGCAAGTTTGGTCATTAATCAGCGTTAACTATCCATGAATACCGTCCTGACCCTACATGATCCGCAACTTGCCCGTACTTATTACGAACAAGGCATATGGCGTAACGAAACGTTTTATGATTGCCTGAAAAAACATGCGGACAACCAACCCGATGCTTTTGCTTTTCGTGACAGCACACGTCGTCTGACCTGGTCACAAGCGCTGCGCTGGACAGATGCAATTGCCGCTGATCTGGAAAAAAATGGCTTGCACCGCGGCTCGCGTGTGTCCATCTGGCTCCCGAATCGCGTTGAAGCACTGCTGATATTTTTAGCATGCTCACGCAACGGATACATCTGCAATCCATCATTGCATCAAAACTACACGGTAGCTGAAATCTCGCTGTTACTCGAACGGATCAAATGCGAAGCTTTTTTTGGCCAGAACGGTTATGGATCGGATGCCGATCAACCAGGTAGCCAGGCAATCATCGATGCGGCTGCATCACTGCGTAAAACATATTGGCTGTCTTCTGATCGCCCGGCATTCGGCAGCGTCGACAATTTCCCGTCTCCGGATGCCGATACGCCACAAACGCCACCTAGCAATAATCCGGATCAAGTCGTTTATTTTGCATTTACATCGGGAACGACGGGTACACCTAAAGTCGTGATGCATAGTGACAATACGTTACTGGCAAATGGCCGGGCAATGATCCGGGATTGGAAACACGATGAACAAACGGTGTTGTTAACATTAAGCCCGATTAGTCATCATATCGGTACCGTGGCACTCGAACAGATGTTGTCTGGAGGTTTTGAGATGGTCGTCAATGACTTGCCACCCGGCATGCAAGCTATTGACTGGATTATAGAAACCGGTGCTACCTATGTTATGGGTGTACCCACACATGCGATGGATATTTTGGCGGCCATGCGTCATCGCGACATGCCATCTTTGGGGAGCGTCAACGTTTTTTACATGGCAGGATCGGCCATTCCAAAAGAAACTGCCAAGGCATTTGTCGATCATGGTATTACACCGCAAAATGTGTATGGCATGACAGAAAACGGTTCGCACCAATATACCCTGCCAGAAGACAGTACCGAAACTATCGTCGGGACCTGTGGACGTTCATGTGACGCCTATGAAATCAAGATCTGGAGTCAGGAGAACCGCGATATTGAAGCATTACCTGGAGAAATCGGGGAAATAGGTGGCCGCGGTGGTTGCCTGATGTTGGGATATTTTAATAATCAAAGTGCGACTGAAGACTCGTTTAATGCCAGTGGATGGTTTTTAAGTGGTGACTTGGGCATGTTGGACGACAATGGCTGCCTGATCATCATGGGTCGTTCAAAAGATCTGATTATCCGTGGCGGCCACAATATCCATCCTTCCACCATTGAAAACCTCGCAATAAAACATGCCGCTGTTTTAAAAGCAGCCGCATTCCCGGTTGCAGATATCCGTCTTGGGGAAAAGGTATGTCTGGCAATCATCGCCCAATCATCGGCACCAGATGCACAAACCATGCTGCAACACTTGGCTGATGTTGGGTTGTCAAAATACGACATGCCCGAATACTACATTGTCATGGATGCGTTTCCCTTGACACCCAGCGGAAAAATCCTGAAACGCGAACTGGTCGACTGGGTCAGCAAAAAGAAAATCCAGCCTACACCGGTACGCTGGAAGACACCAGAAAAACGTCATACCAAGGAAGCGAGTTAGCGATGCCAATTTCATTAACCTATCAGGACGAGCTTGCAATTCTGACCATTGACCGCCCCGAGGCGTTGAATGCATTAAACAGTACATTGATCAAAGAGATCGACATACAGCTCGATGCCGTTTGTGCATCATCTGCACGCACATTACTTGTCACCGGTGCAGGTGATAAGGCATTTTGCGCAGGCGCCGACATCATCGAATTAATCGATAAGACTGGCTACCAGCACAAACAGGCAATGGAATATGGCCAGCATGTGCTTGGACGGTTTGGCACACTACCCATTCCAACGATTGCCGTCATTCATGGCTACGCCTTTGGTGGTGGATTGGAACTTGCACTCGCCTGCACATTCAGAGTCGCCACCATAAATGCAAAGGTCGGCCTGCCAGAAATCAAACTCGGTTTAATTCCCGGCTTCGGTGG
>JAATFN010000140.1 GCA_015655165.1 Betaproteobacteria bacterium
TCGTATTAGTGACAGGAGCAACAGCCGGTTTTGGTGCCGAAATGACACGAAAATTCGTCAAAAACGGCCACAAGGTCATTGCAGCAGGACGTCGTCAAGAACGTCTGGATGCCTTGGTTAGCGAACTCGGCAACAATGTATTGCCGTTGGTGTTGGATGTAACCAGCAAAGACTCTATTCATACTGCACTCGCCTCTTTACCCAAAGCCTGGTCGGAAATTGATGTATTGATCAATAATGCAGGTCTGGCTTTAGGGCTCGAACCTGCCCATAAAGCCTCTCTGGAAGACTGGGAAACCATGATCCAGACCAACTGCATCGGCTTGGTCACTGTCACACGGGCATTGATTCCCGGCATGGTCGAACGCAAACGCGGTACAGTCATCAATCTGGGCTCTGTGGCTGGCACCTACCCTTACCCGGGAGGTAATGTCTATGGCGCAACCAAAGCGTTTGTTGACCAGTTTACCCTGAACTTGCGGGCAGACCTGGTTGGAACCGGTGTACGTGCGACCAATATCGCGCCAGGCATGTGTGGTGGGACAGAATTCTCCAATGTGCGCTTCAAAGGTGACGATAATGCTGCTGCCAAAGTCTATGAAGGCACAATACCGTTAACAGCCGAAGATATTGCAGAAACGGCCTACTGGATTGCCACATTGCCGGCACATGTCAATATCAACTATATCGAATTGATGCCGACTTGCCAGGCATTTGGGCCATTTAGCGTTAAAAGAACAGCTTGATATGACTGGTGGCTCCCCCGACAACACCCCATTTACCTGGAACATCCGTGTTTATTACGAAGATACGGATGCCGGAGGTGTTGTTTTTTATGCAAATTATTTAAAATTTTTCGAGCGCGCACGTACAGAGTGGTTACGCAGTATTGGCTTCGCACAACACAAACTTGCTGTCGTCGACAAGACGGTTTTTGTTGTGCGCAACACCGCAGTCGACTATATCAGCCCGGCCAGACTGGACGATCACCTTGGTATTACGGTTGGTATTGAAAAAATCGGTCGGGCTTCTGTTGCCTTCAAACAAGAGGCTTGGCGTAGCAGCGAGAACCCGGTTTTACTGGCACGCGGCGCCATTACGATCGCCTGTGTGAATAGCGATACTTTTCGCCCCCAATCTATTCCTACAGAGATGTTGCACCTTATGCGAAGAAGTCTATAATTAGCAATGTTTTTTCGCCAACTGCATTGACCAATATTTCTGCGCATCTCCCCGGCTCTCCTTAGACTAATCACTCCATCCCATGACTGTTACACAAGACCTTTCCTTTCTCGCCTTGATCGTCAACGCTTCAATGCTGGTGCAAGTCGTCATGTTGCTGTTATTACTTGTCTCGGTACTAAGCTGGACATACATTTTCCAGAAAATGATGGCCATCAGAACGGCACGTCAGCAAACAGAAACTTTCGAGCGTGCATTCTGGTCGGGGGGCAACCTGATGTCACTCTATCAGGACACATCGTCAAATCGTCGCGACGGTCGTGGTGAAAGTGGTGCCTTAGAGCGTATTTTCCACGCTGGCATGGGCGAATTCATCAAAGCCAAGACTGCGCAAACCAACAAGGGGGTTACTGACAATACCCAGTTACTCGATGGTGCACGCCGCTCAATGCGTGCTGCGTATCAACGTGAAATCGATGCCCTCGAGTCCCATTTGGCTTTTTTAGCCTCTGTTGGCTCTGTATCCCCTTATATCGGTCTGTTTGGCACAGTCTGGGGGATCATGAATGCCTTTCGTGGCCTGGCGAATGTCCAACAGGCAACACTGGCTGCCGTGGCTCCCGGCATTGCAGAAGCATTGATTGCAACAGCCATTGGCTTATTTGCCGCGATTCCGGCTGTGGTTGCCTATAACCGCTACGCGCATGACATTGACCGTTTATCGATGCGTTTTGAAACGTTTGTTGAAGAATTTTCCAATATCTTGCAACGTCAGGCGCAATAATGGCAGATTCCTCCTCTTTGCGTAGCAAGCGAACACGCAAGTTCAAATCCGAAATCAACGTCGTACCTTATATCGACGTCATGCTGGTCTTGTTGATCATTTTTATGGTGGTGGCACCAACAGTCACCCCGAGTGTGATCAATTTACCGACAACCGGCAAATCGGTAGCACCGCCTGCAGACTACATCCAGATCTCCTTGCAGCCCAATGCAAAAGCCACAATTGGCGTGTCCAAACATCAAGGTGCACCGGTCAAA
>JAATFN010000298.1 GCA_015655165.1 Betaproteobacteria bacterium
ACAATCATTACCTGTGCAGTCGGACATATCATGTTTGGCAGCGTGCTTGCTTCAACATTGTTACTCTCGCAGCACGCTTATGCACAAGCCGTCTCTGCCAAACAATACGCGATCCCTGCTGGTACGTTAGACGATGCGTTAACCCGCTTCGGGCGCGAGTCGGGCATTTTATTATCGTTTTCATCGAACCAGACCGCCGGATTGGTTACCAATGGTTTACACGGTAATTACACTGTGCAGTCTGGATTGGATACGCTGTTGGCCAATACGGGGTTAGAAGCGCTTCAACAGGCTAATGGCAGTTATCTGTTGAGTCTGGTGACGACAAAAGACAGTGCTTTACCGGTTGTGACAGTCAAGGCTGCCAATAGTGCAATAACAGAAGGTACGCAATCGTATACAACGCGTGCTGTCACATTGGGTAAGCAACAGGCAGCACTAAAGGATATTCCGCAGTCGGTCAGTGTGGTCACACGGCAGCAAATGGATGACCAGACCTTGGTGAGCTTGAAAGACGCTGCAAACAGCACAACCGGTGTGCTCGGTGTGCAAGGTGTCGGTGGCGGGATGGTGATTTCGTCACGTGGATTCCAGATCGACAACTGGCAGTATGACGGTGTATCGATTGTTCGTAACAACTATTCGCTGGGTAATTGGGCCAGTGAAGATCTCGTGTTTTATGATCGACTGGAAGTTTTACGTGGTGCTTCCGGTTTGTTCGAAGGTACGGGGAGTCCGGGTGGCTCCGTTAATCTCGTCAGAAAACGCGGGCAATCGCAGCCAACCGTATCGGTGACGGGTAAAGCCGGATCCTGGAATCATTATGGCCTGCAGCTGGATGCCGGTAGCCCGCTAAATGCGGATGGCAGCTTGCGTGGTCGTGTGGTGATCGATGAAGACCGCAGTGATTCGTTTATCGATTCGGTATGGAGTCGCACACGTTCAATGTATGCGGCACTGGACTACGATATCAGTGCAGCGACAACTGTTGGTATCGGTATTGCCAACAAAGACAGCAAGGCACGTCCGATGTTTGTCGGCTTACCGCGTCATGCAGACGGCAGTGACATCGGTCTGCCACGATCGACTTACACAGGTTCATGGTGGAATCGCGACGAAAATGAGCAGACAACATTGTTTGCCGATGTCAGCCATCGCTTTAATGATCGCTGGTCTGTCAAACTTGCATTTGTCGGCATGGACGAAAAAAATATGTCCGTACATCAGCGCTTGACAGATTCACCGGCAGCCGATGGTAGCGGTATTACCTATCGTGATTTTGCGGTGGATTTCAACAATCGCCAGACCGGTATCGATGCCTTTGTCAATGGTGCGTTCGATGCG
The DNA here is from genome assembly GCA_015655165.1 of Betaproteobacteria bacterium. Taxonomy (GTDB): domain Bacteria; phylum Pseudomonadota; class Gammaproteobacteria; order Burkholderiales; family Burkholderiaceae_D; genus Herbaspirillum. The sequence goes on from JAATFN010000298.1 coordinate 1,345, forward strand.
CTGGGTATGCGACATGACGTGATTGTCGGTGCGAATTATTCCAAATATACCTCTGACGATAAATATGCGCGTCGATGGGGTGCACCAGGCAATATCTACAATATCGACCATGACAGGCCATGGCAGGATTATGCATCGTTGGCCACCAGTTATGAAAGCATCTCCAAATACGATATCGCGCAAAAAGGCGTCTATGGTAGCTGGCGCGTGTCGCCGACAGAACGTTTGTCCGCGATTGTGGGTGCACGGATGAGCTGGTACGAGAATGTCTACAGCAACTTGAGCGGGGGCTATAAATCACAAAGCAAGGCTTCTGCGAAGTTGACGCCGTATACCGCATTGACCTATGCATTGAGCAATCAATGGACAGTTTATGGCAGCTACGCAGGTATATTTCAGCCACAGTCAGATGTGGATGTGTCCGGACAAGTGTTAAAGCCGATAACCGGTGCCAATCTGGAATTCGGCATCAAGGGCGAACTCATGGATGGTCGCGTCAATACGTCGTTTGCATTGTTCAGGTATGACCACAACAATCGCTCGACACTTGATTACGCAAGTGGGGACGATGCTTGTGATGGCTGGTATTGCTCCCAGGCATCCGGCAAGGTACGTAGCGAGGGTATTGAAACGGAAATCACAGGTCAGGTTTCCCGTGGGTTGCAATTAATTGCAGGGTATACGTTTAATACCACTAAATTTTTGGAGGATGCCGCCGAACAGGGCCAGGTATATAGTCAATGGACGCCAAAACACATGGCACGTGTATGGGCCAATTACCAGTTTGCCGATACGCTGGATAAGCTGGCCATTGGCGGTGGCGTCAGTATGCAATCGAAAACACTGGGATATGAACGTACATTCAGCGTCCCCGGGTTTGCGATTGCCAATGCACGCATTGCCTATCAGTTCAGTCCCGAAATTGCACTGGCATTGAATGTGAATAACCTATTCGACAAACATTACTATATTCCGGGTTTTAATATGGCCAGTACCAATAATAATTATGGTAATCCACGTAACTTCATGTTGACAGTAAAGTACACACCGAAATTCTAGTCATTGTTGTTTGTCACAATACCGCTGTGTGCCTGATGGTATGCAGCGGTATTTGTTTTATACAGGTCAGATGTTTCTTTCTGTCACGAACCTTGTCGCGACGACAAATGCCAGCCAGACTCACATAAGGCATATAGATTCTGAACTCCAGTGGTAGAATCGGGGCAATATGCGATTGTCAGCAAAGTACGTAAGTCCTGCATGCCCTTTTTATGTCAGTTTTTTGTACAATGTGGCCTGATTTTTTTGCAGGCGCCTTGCAACACTTGGAAGTAAGCTGGTTTCTCGTTTGAGAATAATAAGGGAAACGGCCATCTGTGAATGATTTGGCGATCAACTACGCTTGTATGGGTAGTTTTTTATGATTGGTCGATGCATGTTTCAATTTAAAAAAATACGTGGCCTCAGTTCAGAACAATTACGCAATTTACTGAAATTTGCCGGAGATCGTCTTAACGAAGACCGCCTGCCCCAAGTTGCAGGTAGTCTGACATTTACAACAGTGTTGTCGTTAGTACCGATGCTTACTGTCGCACTGGCTATTTTTTCTGCGTTTCCGTTGTTTAGTACATTTCGTGCCTCTCTTCAAGAGTACCTTGTGCAAAACATGTTACCCACAACGGGCGCTGCCAATACCATTATGGGGTATCTGAACCAGTTCGCCAGCAAGTCGGCAAGACTGTCGGCCGTTGGCGGTATCGCGTTGATTGTTACATCGGCATTGACAATTGCTACCATCGAACAGGCATTCAACCAGATATGGCGTGTCAAGAGAGCCCGCCCTCTGGTGCATCGCGTGTTGGTGTACTGGGCCATTATCACACTGGGTCCTTTGTTGATCGGTGTATCCATTACACTGACTACCTATTTTGCATCGCTGATCAATATCGCTGTGGACGGTTTTCCGTTAATCGCGTCGACATTCTCGGTAATCATTTCGGTATTTTTAAGTACTATTGCATTTACCGTCTTGTATATGTTGATACCCAATCAGCAAGTCGACTGGCGCGATGCATTCTGGGGTGGCTTGATGGCGTCGATTGTCATCGAGATCGCCAAGAAACTCTTCACTTTGTATATTATCAAGCTGCCAACCTACACGGTGGTCTATGGCGCCTTGGCGGTATTACCGATCTTCCTGTTATGGGTTTACATAATGTGGATGATTACATTAATCGGGGCTGTTATTGCAGCGGCCTTGCCGGTGGTGCGTCATGAACGCTGGTGGCATGTTGCAGCGCCTGGCAGCGAGTTTGTCGATGCGATGGTTATTCTGAGGCTGCTACGTGACGCCCGTTTGAAGAGCGAACTGGCATCGGTTGATTCAACGCTGTTAAGGGCTAAAACACGTTTGGGTCATGACGAGTTGCAGGTGATTTTGCAGAAAATGATTGAAGCCGGCTGGATCGGGTCGATCAAGGAAGATCTGGTCAGGCAGTCCTTCTGGAAAAAACATGACGGACGCTCCCAGGAACGCTGGGTGTTGCTGGCAAACCCCGAAATGTTGCACATATCTGATATCTATCGTATGTTTGTGTTTGATACGGCAGCACATGTGCATCAGGATTTTATCTTGATTCACCATATCGAGTCTTCCATGGAGAAAGTGTTGGCACAAAGTATCAATGATTATTTTGAAGAATACGAAGCGGTAGAATAAGCAGGCCGGTACACATTACAATAAAGGTTCGCACTGCCGTTGTTCATAAAAGAGCAGTGCAACATTCCAATCAATACACGAGGAAGAGGGATGGCATTATGAAAGTCTCTGAAGTATTAAAAGTCAAAGGTGATATTTTATTCACCGTCACGCCAGATACGTTGATTGCAGAGGCAGTCCATACCATGGCCGAAAAAGATATCGGTTCATTGGTTGTCATGGAGTTTGGTGAATTGGTCGGTATGCTTACATTTCGGGAAATCATTCAGACACTGCATCAAAATCAGGGCACTGTGGGTGCGAGTACCGTGCGCAAACACATGAACGATTATCCGATTACGGTGACACCTGATACCGAACTCGACGAAGTCAGTCGCCTGATGCTTGAAAAACATGCACGCTATGTCCCGGTGATGAGTGCCAAGACATTGCTGGGGGTGATGTCGTTTTATGATGTCGCAAAAGCCATCGTCGACGCCCAGGGATTTGAAAACGAGATGTTGAAAGCCTATATCAGG
>JAATFN010000072.1 GCA_015655165.1 Betaproteobacteria bacterium
CGACTGCAAATCGGTCCTGATCTTCCCGACTGACAAGGTAATCTGTTGCAACGTTTTCAGCAGTCTCTGGCATGGCATCGACGCCATACAGATTTTTCATGATCGGATTGATAAAACGCCATCCGATTGTTGTGTCGAACATGGTGGCCTGACGCGAAAAAGCACTATCAGCTTTCCCCATGACAAATGGTGCACGTGTCATCGATTCGACACCACCGGCAATCATCAATCGTGCCTCCCCCGACTTGATTGCCCGTGCTGCCGAACCTACAGCATCCATACCTGAGCCACACAAACGATTAACCGTAGTCCCCGATACGGTTTGCGGCAAACCTGCCAACAATGCAGACATTCGAGCAACGTTTCTGTTGTCTTCACCAGCCTGATTCGCACAGCCAAACACAACATCATCTATTGCTGTCCAGTCGATACCGGCATTGCGTTCAATCAATCCGCGCAATGGGACAGCCCCTAAATCATCGGCACGCACATCTTTTAATGTGCCTCCAAAACGGCCAATCGGAGTGCGTATTGCATCGCAAATATATACATCCATCATTTTTCTGTCTCTTTCTTTTTTCTAATGTACTACCTTATTTAATCCCGTAGCAACGGCGCATCTGTGATAGCCTGCAATGCTTCAAATGTCATACCCTCGGCAATTTCCCTGACCACTAGACCACGTTCGGTTACGTCCAGAACTGCAGCATCGGTATATATACGGCTGACACACGCAATACCGGTTAACGGATAGGTACACTGTGCAACAATTTTGCTCTCGCCTGTTTTTGTCTGATGGTCCATCATAACAAAAACCTGTTTAGCACCGATTGCCAAATCCATCGCACCACCTACAGCTGGAATAGCATCTTTAGCACCTGTGTGCCAGTTTGCCAAATCGCCATTGGCTGACACCTGAAATGCACCCAATACGCAAATATCCAGATGCCCGCCACGCATCAAAGCAAACGAGTCCCCATGATGAAAATAAGCACCGCCTGTCAGGAGTGTCACCGGTTGTTTACCGGCATTGATTAAGTCATCATCCTCTTCGCCTGGCACTGGTGCTGGTCCCATACCCAAGAGGCCGTTTTCGCTATGCAAAATAATTTCGCGATCTTTAGGCAAATAGTTCGCCACCTTGGTCGGTAAACCTATCCCCAGATTGACATACGCACCATCAGGAATATCATTTGCAATACGTTCTGCAATCTGGTCCCGTGTAAATTTGCTCATTATTCCGTCTCCTTGACTGCACTTTGAACCACACGTTGTACAAAAATTCCCGGTGTAACGATCACCTCGGGATCAAGTGCGCCCAATTCAACAATTTCGCTGACCTGTGCAATCGTATTTTTAGCAGCCATCGCCATAACAGGCCCGAAGTTACGTGCTGTTTTACGATAGATCAGATTGCCCCATCTATCGGCACATAATGCTTTAATCAATGCAAAATCAGCATGAATAGGGGACTCCAGTACATAGTGTTTACCATTGATTTTGCGTGTTTCCTTCCCTTCCGCCAGCAATGTGCCATAACCAGTTGGCGAAAAAAATCCGCCAATTCCGGCTCCTGCCGCACGGATACGCTCTACAAGATTCCCTTGTGGTGTGAGTTCCAACTCGATTTTGCCGGCATGAAACAATGCATCGAATACATATGAGTCGGACTGCCTTGGAAATGAGCAAATGATTTTCCGTACACGCCCGGCTTTAAGTAGGGCTGCCAGACCCGTATCACCATTACCCGCATTGTTGCTGACGATAGTCAGGTTACTCGCACCTTGCGTAATTAATGCACCGATCAAGGCAGATGGCATGCCCGCGTTGCCAAATCCACCGATCATTATTGTTGCCCCATCATGGATGCCGGCTACGGCTTGTTCTAATGATTCTACAATTTTATTTATCACTTTTACTCTCTTTGGTATCTGTTCGATGGCATAAAAGATGCGAACGGACCTGTGCCGATTTAAGCTCTTCATGCACTGATGCTTACCACATACAGTCTCCTACTATGCCTGCAAAGGTCTTGTTATCATCTTCTCTGTGTGCGATAATCGAACAAATGTTTATTTTTCGCACAATTTAGTGTAGTAATTTCTCGTGAATGACGTCAAGGACATGAAGACCAATGTTGTTCGCTAGCCGCACAATATTCATGCTACCTACATCAGAGGGTTATAGCCGCCTTCATGTTTTTTGCTTAGGATGAAATCATGACAGCAGTAAAAAAAACATCTCTTAATGCCGTGGTTGTGACTACTGCAACGTCACCTGCAACGACGACAGAAGAAGTACGACGTACCATTGCCGAAGAAATCGACGCATTGACCGATCCCAGTTTTATGACATCACTTGCACGAGGACTTGCAGTTTTGCGTGCATTTAGTGACCAGCGGCGCAGCTTAACAATTGCCCAGATCAGTCAAAAGACTGGCATTTCTCGCGCGGCAGTACGGCGTTGTCTGCATACCCTGAAGCAACTTGGTTATGCAGATTCCGAAGTCAACAATTTCTCGCTACGTCCTAAAGTGCTAACACTGGGCTATTCCTATTTATCGTCAACACCATTGACTGTATCAACACAACCATTTCTCAACCATATTTCTCGTACATTGAACGAATCCTGCTCTTTAGCGGTTCTAGATGATAGTGAAGTATTGTATGTATCCCGATCTGCAGCTTCTCGCGTCATGTCGGTCGCATTAAATACCGGTAGTCGTCTTCCAGCTTATTGCACCTCACTTGGCAGAGTCATGCTGGCACATATGCCAGAAAATGAACTCGATACCTACTTCGCAAAAGTCAAATTACGTGCCATGACAGAACGTACTCTAGTATCGGAAAAACGCTTGCGGGAAATTCTGGTAGATGTACGCGACAACGGATATGCCTTGATCGATGAAGAGCTTGAAATTGGTTTACGTTCAATTGCCGTACCTGTACGCGGCGCATCAGGTACTGTTCTTGCAGCACTGAACGTGGGCACACAAGCAGCACGCATTAGCAAGCAGCAAATGATAAAAGAATTCCTGCCTGTATTGTTACGCAGCTCTCAGGAATTGTCTGTTCTACTACCAAGATGACCATCCAGATGTTGGCAAAAGCAAAAAACCTGATAGTACACATGCACAATATCGTTCGATTATCGAACATGTGATTCTTCATCGAACATAAAGTGCGCTACACTATTTTTTGTAGTGAATGCGTATACGCCACTAGCACTGACGACATCAAAATGCAGTAACAATAATAAATAACCTCAGTTCTTTATAGAAGCACGGAGAGAGACGATTATGGGATTGACAAAGACCGTATTGATCACAATGCTGGCCAGTACCAGCATTGCCTCAATAACATTAGCGCAAGCACAAGAGACGATCAAAATCGGTTTGATCGCACCATTTTCCGGCCCATTTGCTGATTATGGCAAGCAAATGGAAGGTGGCATCAAAACATATATCTCGCAACATGGCGATACAGTTGCAGGAAAAAAAATCCAGTTGATCATTAAAGATACAACAGGCCCTGCACCTGAAATTGCAAAGCGTCTGGCACAAGAATTGGTCGTACGTGACAAAGTCGACTTTTTAGCAGGTTTTGGTCTCACACCTGAGGCACTTGCTGTCGCACCAATCGCAGAACAAGCAAAAAAACCGATGATCATCATGAATGCGGCAACATCGGCCATTACGACAAAATCTAATTACATTGTGCGCTTTTCGATGACCCTACCACAGGTTTCCGCCCCAATGGGAACCTGGGCACTAAAAAACAATATCAAGAAAGTAGCAACATTAGTTGCAGACTACGGCCCTGGAATCGATGCTGAAACAGCATTCAAAACAACGTTTACAGGTGGTGGTGGCCAAGTCGTGGAATCAATTCGCGTACCATTAAAAAATCCCGAATTCGCACCATTTATCCAACGTATCAAAGATGCAAAACCTGAAGCAATCTTTATCTTCGTTCCAGCTGGCGAGCAAAGTGTCGCATTCATGAAAGGCTATCGTGAACGTGGTTTAGCTGAAGCTGGTATCAAAGTCATTGCAACCGGTGACTTGACAGATGACCATGTACTACCTGCAATGGGCGATGCAACATTAGATGTTATTACAACGTTCCATTACTCTGCAGCACATGACTCTGCCGAGAACAAAACATTTGTAAGCGACTTTAAAAAAATTAATCCGAATAGTGGGCGCCCCAACTTCATGGCAGTTGGAGCCTACGATGGTATAGCAGCCATTTATGAAGTGTCCAAAAAGCTCAATGGCAAAATTGATGGCGATAAAGCCATGGAAATACTCAAGGGTATGAAATTAACTAGCCCACGTGGACCAATCAGTATTGATCCTGCAACACGCGACATCATCCAGACTGTCTATGTACGTAAAGTTGCAAAAATTGGCAACGAAGTCTACAACGTAGAATTCGACAAATTCCTAGATGTCAAAGATCCAGGGAAATAAATATAATCAGTATGCCAATATTTTAAAACCTGATGCGCTTATGCCCATCAGGTTTTTTTTGATTATTTTAGAAGCTAGCCAACTTCAACTGCTTACACAGAACTCAAATGTAACTGAGGCACGAGATTTCCCTGTCTGTGTAACACAAACAATTGATTTTTTAGAATCTCTAATTAGATTAACA
>JAATFN010000153.1 GCA_015655165.1 Betaproteobacteria bacterium
CGTTGAAACGTGCCCAAGCGTCGCGGCGCGCAAAAAATGCCAGTGCATTACCTGTCATTGGTACACTCACCAAGCGCTTTACCGCGCAGTTGCCGTTTCAGTTAACCAATGCACAACAACGTGTACTAAAAGAAATCCGTACCGATCTGGCAGCCTCGTTTCCAATGCAACGTTTATTGCAAGGCGATGTCGGCAGCGGTAAAACGGTCGTCGCGGCATTAGCGGCCACACAAGCGATCGACAGCGGATTTCAGGCTGTATTAATGGCGCCGACAGAAATCCTGGCGGAACAACATTTCCGTAAAATTGCCGCATGGATGACGCCATTGGGTATTGAAGTTGCCTGGTTGACAGGCAGCCTGAAAAAAAAAGAAAAGATCGAAGCACTAAGCCGCATTGTATCGGGCCAAGCACAATTGGTCGTTGGCACACACGCCTTGATTCAGGAAACGGTCCAGTTTGCCAAGCTGGGACTGGTCATTGTCGATGAACAACACCGTTTTGGTGTGGGACAACGTTTAGCCCTGCGCAACAAAGCAGCTGACGCGACACAGGCGGCAAATAAACACACTGTGCCCCATCAACTGATGATGTCGGCAACACCGATACCGCGTACGCTTGCGATGACCTACTACGCCGATCTGGAAGTGTCGGTCATTGATGAATTACCGCCTGGCAGATCGCCCATTGTTACCCGCACAATTGACCAGCAACGCCGTGATGAAGTCATCGAACGCGTACATGCTGCAGCGCTTTCCGGTCGTCAGGTTTACTGGGTCTGCCCATTGATTGAAGAGTCTGAAGCGTTGCAGTTGCAAACCGCGACCGACACGTACAACACGTTAGTCGAAGCATTACCGGACTTGACCATCGGTCTGGTACATGGTCGTTTAAAACCGGCAGAAAAACAAACAGTCATGGATAGGTTTAGCCGTGGCGATGTGCATGTCCTGGTTGCCACCACTGTCATCGAAGTGGGTGTGGATGTCCCCAATGCATCATTGATGGTCATCGAACATGCAGAACGGTTTGGCTTGTCGCAATTGCACCAGTTGCGCGGTCGTGTCGGACGCGGCAGTGCTGCCAGTGCATGCTTATTGCTGTATCAGGGGCCACTTGGCATGATTGCCAAGCAACGTTTGATGACGATGCGTGACACGACAGACGGCTTTGAAATTGCACGCCGCGACCTCGATATTCGTGGCCCTGGAGAGTTTCTGGGTGCCAGACAATCGGGGGAAGCGATGTTACGCTTTGCAGATCTGGCCACAGACCAGTGGTTGGTCGAACAAGCCCGCGATGTGGCAACTAGCCTTCTGACAACTTCACCGGATGTCGTGGACGCACATTTGACACGTTGGCTGGGTGGCAGAGAAGAGTTCCTGAAGGTATAGTTACGCTACTGGCACAGAAAGTCGTATCATCTGTACTTCATGCATCACGTTTAGATCATTATGACGTTAACAGAACTCAAATATATTGTCGCCGTTGCCCGCGAAAAACATTTCGGGCGTGCGGCAGAAGCCTGTTTTGTTGCACAACCTACCCTGTCTGTTGCAATTAAAAAACTGGAAGACGAATTAGGTGTCATTATTTTCGAGCGTGGTGGCACCGAAATTTCTGTCACGCCACTTGGCACGCAAATCATCGCGCAAGCCGAGCATGTTCTGGAGCAAACTGCCGCGATCAAGGAAATCGCCAAACGCAATCAGGATCCATTATGCGGCCAATTGCGTTTAGGCATTATTTACACCATTGGTCCCTATTTGTTGCCGCCACTGATCAAAACCATGATCGACAGCGTGCCGCAAATGCCATTGATTTTGCAGGAAAACCTTACCTCCCGTCTGATTGAACTATTGCGTCAAGGAGAGCTGGATGCGGCAATTATGGCATTGCCCTTCCCGGAACAAGGGTTGAATGTGCAGGCACTCTATGATGAAGAATTTATTGTCGCACTACCTAAAAACCATCATTGGGCCAATCGGTCAGAAATTGCTGCGGCAGATTTGAAAAATGAAACCATGTTGTTGCTGGGCAATGGCCATTGTTTCCGGGATCAGGTGTTGGAAGTCTGCCCGGAAATGTCCCGATTCTCAACAACAGGTGACGGTATTGCCAGAACATTCGAAGGCTCGTCTCTGGAAACAATCCGCCATATGGTGGCCTCCGGTATCGGCATTACCGTCTTACCCAAAGCATCCATCAACAGGCTCTCTGCACAAGATGGTATGGTGCGTTATGTCCCGTTTACCAAACCGATACCATCACGCCGTGTTGTGATTGCGTGGCGCAAGAGCTTTACCCGTCATGCGGCCATTGAAGCCATCCGGCAAGCTGTGCTGACATGTGAACTGGGTGAGGTTACGATGTTGCCCAATGCCCAGATCGAAGAAGGCTAATCACGCATCGATCTATCGGCCATACGGCTTTTAACAAGCATGGC
>JAATFN010000115.1 GCA_015655165.1 Betaproteobacteria bacterium
ATTTTGCCAGGATTAATGGATACGCCAATGATTCGGGAACCATTAAAAAATTCTTATGGTGGCAATGTCGATGAGATGCGCCGTAAACGTGATGCCCAATGTCCGATGGGATTTATGGGGAATGCCTGGGATGTAGCGCATGCGGCACTTTTTCTTGCTTCTGATACGTCACGTTATATTACAGGTGTGGATCTGGTTGTCGATGGCGGGCTGACATTGCGTGCAGCCTGATAGCGTTGCAGCTTGTGATCGTGTTCTGTTGTGATCACAAGCTGCAGACAAAATATGGCTTACCTATGTATGAATTTCTTGTGCCGTTTCCACAAAGGTATGAATACATGGATTTTTATTATCTTTATGCCAAATGACGGCGATTTCAACGGTTGGTGGCGACACGAGTGGCTTAAAAACGACTGTATCTAGTTTCATCGCTTTCATGGAGTTTGGTACTAATGCGACGCCGAGTCCTTCACCCACAAAGTTGACAATCGTCTGCTGCAAATTGGTTTCAAGCTTGATATTGGGTTTGAATTTATGTGTCAGACAATGTTTGAAAATAATGTCATAAACGGTCGGTGCGATCGTTCTGGGGATACTAATAAAAGGATCATTTGCCAATTCATCGGTTGATAGTGTCGTTTTCTTGGCAAGTCGATGATGCTTGGGTAGTACAGCAACAAGTGGCTCACTAAAAATAGTACAACTATTTAATTTTGAACAATCTTCCGGTGGATACATGACTCCCACATCTATTTTTCCGTTTCTAATATCGTCAGCCAGTAAATTGGGGACGTATTCGGAGAGCCGCAGGTTGACTGTAGGATAGGCTGCAGAGTAACGACGTGCCAGGGATGGCAAAACATTATAGGCAGTCGACATCATGAAGCCTGCCAGCAAGCTGCCATTAACACCAGTGCTCGTCGAGATGGCATTGCGTTTGGCATGCTCTAAGGTATTAAATACTTCTAACGTATCAAGATAAAATTGCTCTCCAGCCTTGGTCAGTCGCACGTGGCGTTTACCACGGTCGAATAACAATACACCCAAATCTCGTTCCAATGCCGCGATTTGCCTTGTTAATGGTGGCTGCGAGATATGCAATAGCTCGGCCGTACGCCCAAAATGGAGTGTCTCTGCAAGTGTACGGAAATATGTCAAATGGCGTAATTCGATCATCTCATACTTTATAGGTATTATTCATGTACATATATTGTATTGGAAGTTATTAAATAAGGTAGTTATTCTTTGTTCAGTACTGAAAAACAGTACACGTGAGATACGGTGGCAGTTAAAAGCGGTCAGTCAGTATCTTGTGAATATAAGAACAAGGAGACAACATGCAAGCATACAGTGCTTCTGCTTCCATAGCAGAAACAGCGGTGGGCGATGTCTGCTACCGGCCTTTAGATGCACTCTCAGGTCATGACCACCAGATGCAAGATCTGGTTGAGCGCGGAAAGCGTTTGATTGATAAGAAAATTCCTATTCTGATTCTAGGAGAAACAGGCACCGGCAAAGAATTTCTATCCCGTGCGTTGCATGCGTATAGTGTGCGCAAAGATGCAGCATGGGTAGCGGTTAACTGTGCATCCATACCCGAGACACTGATTGAAAGCGAACTATTTGGTTATGCGAAGGGTGCATTTTCCGGGGCGTTACCGGGCGGGTTGAAAGGCAAGGTTCCGCAGGCAGATGGGGGAACGCTGTTTCTCGATGAAATTGGAGATATGCCTTCGCTCTTACAGACGAGATTGTTACGTGTATTGTCTGAAAAAGAAGTCGTTCCTTTGGGATCTGCCAGTCCTGTCAAAGTCGATGTACAGTTGATTTGTGCAACACACCAGGATATTCAATCACTGGTATTGCAAAATCGTTTTCGTGAAGATTTATATTACCGGATTGCCGGCGGAATATTAAAGCTGCCAGCTTTGCGGGAAAGATCTGACAAGAAAGCGCTCATTATGCAAATGATTGCAGATGAGGTCGGGATGCAGAAAGCGTTGGAGACAGAGATTTCCGATCAGGCATTACAGCAGCTATTAATCTACCATTGGCCAGGTAATTTAAGACAAATGCATGCAGTTATCCGCTATGCCTGTGCAGTCATGGATGGGCACTGTATTGGTATTGGTGATTTGCCAGAAGAAATAATGCAGTTACCTGCAGTAACTGAATTCAAAGCAGAAGAAGGTTTTCACATGGCATCACAAGTGAATGTGATTGATATTTCATCCAGGCATCACAAACGGTTTCTGGATGAGCGTATGCGCGTTATCGACGCGCTATCAGATAATCGCTGGAATATTTCAGCTGCATCAAGGCAGCTGGGGATATGCCGCGCATCGTTGTACCGGAAGTTACGTGAACTGGAAATCCCTCATGTCAGAGATCAAGGCAAGCAATGGCATACCGCATGAATGCCGGCAATTACCTCATTAATAGGCATATTGCGGGTTGGTAGATGGGTTTCCGGTATATCAACATCTATCTGTAACGGAGAGACTCCGTACGTTATATAGGAAAAATAATGAAAGTTTTTTACGATAAAGATACCGACCTGTCATTGATCAAAGACAAGAACGTGACCATCATCGGTTACGGTTCCCAAGGACATGCACATGCATTGAACCTGAAAGACTCTGGTGTGAAAGTGACTGTCGGTTTGCG
>JAATFN010000193.1 GCA_015655165.1 Betaproteobacteria bacterium
AAGAATATCAGGATTTCATGAAAGGTCGTGGGTTCGGTATACGCTTCATGGATGCGGCAGGTTTCACCAAATTCGTCGCACAAAACGATAGCGATATGGGGAAAGTGTTAAAAGCCATCGGGATGGCAAAGTAAGCCAAACACAATGATGTTTGATGACGGATTGTCTGGAGTCTAAGGATTGATGATATAGGGGGGTGTTTTAAACGTATTCAAGCAAATATTGTGATGGCCTAAGAATAAATAGCTATGGTCGCATGCGCATACAAGCAGGACGAAGGTGCGTGTGGCATGAGTGACATTCAAATTTTATATTTGTAGCAAATAAGGAGACAGCATGCACAATTCACGTAGAACTGTATTAAAAACCGCAGCGGCACTGGCACTGACTTTTTCTGTTGGCATGGCGCATGCAGCATGGCCAGAACGTCCAATTACACTGATCGTACCTTGGGGGGCTGGTGGTGGCACGGATGCGACGGCGCGTATTATCGGTTCGTTGCTGGAAAAGGATCTGGGTCAGCCTGTGAATGTTGTTAACCGTACCGGTGGCAATGGTGTGGTTGGCCATCAGGCAATTGCCAGTGGTAAGCCCGATGGTTATACAATCGGGTTGGCCACCGTTGAAATCGCGATGATGCACCATCAAGGTCTGACACAGTTAAGTTATAAAGACTATACACCGTTGTCATTGATGAACTACGATCCCGCAGCATTGACTGTCAGTGACAGTTCTCCTTATAAAACACTGGAAGATTTGCTGGCGGCAGCCAAAGCCAATCCGGGTAAATTGAAATCATCCGGCACAGGTCTTGGTGGTATATGGCATCTGGGTTTGGCAGGTATGTTCGGTAGCTTGAAACTGGATCCTAATTCTATTCGCTGGGTACCATCCAACGGAGCAGCACCGGCATTAGTCGATCTGGCAGCAGGTGGTGTGGAAGTACTGGCGTCATCGTTGCCTGAAGCACGTTCATTGATCGACGCAGGTAAAGCACGTGCACTGGTGATCATGGATGCGAAACCATCAGCACTGTATCCGAACGTGCCGACATTAAAGAGTGCGACAGGTAGTGACTGGGGCACTGGTGCCTGGCGTGGTATCGTTGCCCCAAAAGGTTTGCCGAAAGACATCCAGCAAAAACTGGCCGCTTCCTTGAAGAAGATCTATGACAGTAAAGAGTATCAGGACTTCATGGGTGGGCGTGGTTTTGGGATTGTGTATGCAGACTCTGCAGCATTCGGCAAGTTCTGGGAAAAGAGCGACTCGGATATGGGCACAATCATGAAGACACTGGGTATGGCCAAGTAATGATGGATATCACGCCTTTTCTTGTTTAGACAAGGCGTGTGTCTTGTTTAAAAATCGCCTTTGATGCTAAAGGCGATTTTTTTATGGGAATGCGCAAGAAAACACCGCCCAATACGAAATAACCCTTTGAATGACCGTGTTTTTTTACGGGTTTGTATGTTGTTATAATGCATTCGACAATTGGTAGATAGATACCAGTTGGCTTTTTATGCATAGAAACAAGGAAATCAGATGGGTAATTCTCGTAGAACGTTATTGAAAGCTGCTACGGCAGTCGCATTGTCTTTATCTGTTGGTATGGCACACGCTGCAACATGGCCTGCACGTCCAATCAATCTGATTGTACCTTGGGGAGCTGGCGGTGGGAGTGATGCGATTGCACGTATGATTGGGACGTTGCTGGAAAAAGATCTGGGGCAGCCTGTGAATGTTGTTAACCGTACCGGTGGTAACGGTGTGGTTGGTCATCAGGCAATTGCAGGTGCTAAAGCCGACGGTTACACGATCGGTTTTGTCACAGTTGAAATTGCGATGATGCATCATCAAGGTTTGACTAAGTTGAGCTACAAGGATTACACCCCTGTCGCACTGATGAACTTTGATCCGGCGGCATTGACAGTGGCTGCAAATTCACCTTACAAGAACGTGAACGACGTTCTTGCTGCAGCAAAAGCGAATCCGGGCAAGTTAAAAGCGTCCGGTACAGGTTTCGGAGGTATCTGGCATTTGGCTTTGGCCGGTATGTTGGATAGCTTGAAGATCGATCCGAATGTCATTCGCTGGGTACCATCGAATGGTGCTGCACCTGCATTGGTGGATTTGGCCGCAGGTGGTGTGGATTTACTGGCTGCATCGTTACCTGAAGGGCGTTCATTGGTTGATGCCGGCCGTGCTGTACCACTGGTTGTGATGTCAGCCAAACCATCCGGGCTGTATCCTAAAATCCCGACATTGAAAACGGCCACAGGTAGTACATGGGAAGCTGGTACATGGCGTGGTATTGCAGCTCCCAAGGGCTTGCCGGCAGATATTCAGGCGCAACTGGCCACATCTCTGGAAAAAATCTATGCAAGTAAAGAATATCAGGACTTTATGGCTGGACGTGGCTTTGGTGTGCAGTTTGCCAATCCCGCAAATTTCCAGAAGTTCTGGGAAAAGAATGACGCCGACATGGGCAGTATTCTGAAAACACTTGGCATGGCCAAGTAAGCTTGTTATCTTTCAGGTGTAGAAGGAGAACCTGCTGATGGTAAGCAGGTTTTTTTATAGTTGGCACGGTTTATTTTATCTGCTCAACATGAGTGATGCTCATATTATTGGCGATTAAGATGAATTATTTTCTGTCAGAAGAAATGTACTTGACAGTCGGGTGGCGGCTATGGAATCCTTCGTCCCTCTGGTAAGACCATACTACCTTGAAAGAGGTAGTATGGTTGAAAGAATTTACGAAGAAAAATGGTAAGCGATATGATGGGCAGTTTAGTTACGAAAGTTACTTTCTCCAAAATCATGTACTAAGCCTTCAGGTAGGTTCGCTGGGTTTAAAGAACTATTCACATAGAGGAGAAGAGATGACTAACTCACGTAGAGGTTGGATTAAAACAGCAGTGGCAGTCGCACTGACATGTACGGTCGGTATGGCACATGCTGCATGGCCTGAGCGTCCGGTCACATTGATCGTACCTTGGGGCGCTGGTGGTGGCACTGATGCAACAGCACGTATTATCGGTTCGTTGCTGGAAAAGGATCTGGGGCAGCCTGTGAATGTTGTTAACCGTACCGGTGGTAACGGTGTGGTTGGTCACCAGGCAATTGCAGGTGCTAAAGCCGATGGTTACACAATCGGTTTGGCCACCGTTGAAATCGCGATGATGCATCATCAGGGCTTAACCAAGCTAAGCTACAAAGACTACACACCTTTGGCATTGATGAATTACGATCCTGCCGCACTGACAGTGTCGGCAACTTCTCCTTATAAAACATTCAATGACTTGATTGCTGCAGCAAAAGCGAATCCTGGCAAGTTAAAGGCATCTGGTACCGGCTTGGGCGGTATCTGGCATTTGGCATTGGCCGGTATGTTTGCCGACTTGAAGCAAGATCCGAATACCATTCGTTGGGTCCCTTCCAACGGTGCTGCACCAGCACTGGTTGATCTGGCAGCAGGTGGTGTTGAAGTGCTGGCGTCATCGTTGCCTGAAGCACGTTCATTGGTTGATGCCGGTAAAGCTGTCCCATTGGTTGTGCTGGATGCAAAACCGGCTGCGTTGTACCCGAAAGTTCCTACGCTGAAAAGTTTGACTGGCAGCGATTGGGCAACTGGTGCATGGCGCGGTATTGTCGCACCGAAAGGTATTCCAGCAGACATCCAGTCCAGACTGGCTGAAAGCCTGAAGAAAATTGCAGCAAGCAAGGAATATCAGGACTTCATGAGCGGCCGTGGTTTTGGTGTCCAATATGCCGACTCGACAGAATTCACAAAATTCTGGGAAAAGAGTGATACAGATATGGGCAAGACATTAAAAACACTGGGTATGGCGAAATAAGAAAAATGGTCGCGAGGTTAATCCCCGCGACCATTTTCTTCAAGCGAGAAAGCCTTCTGATATATGGTTGTGTCTTTTGGTTGCAGTTTTATATCAAAGTGGTTTTTCATCAGGTTTTAGTTCGTGGGGACGTTATTATGAAGATAAATAATGCTGTATCTGGCATTCTCGTAGGACTGTTTGGTCTTGCTGTCTATATCCATTCCGGCACATTTCC
>JAATFN010000147.1 GCA_015655165.1 Betaproteobacteria bacterium
ATTATTTATACCGATATTGGCCGTGACGGCATGATGGGTGGTGTTAATATCGAAGCGACAGTACGTCTGGCACAGGCCGTATCGATTCCTGTTATCGCTTCTGGCGGTGTACACAACATTGGCGATGTCGAGGCACTATGTGCTGTACAGGATGAAGGCATTGAAGGCGTGATTTGCGGTCGCTCAATCTACGAAGGGACGCTGGATTTGCTCACAGCCCAAGAACGTGCAGACGAGTTGTCCGGGTATGTCGATGACGAGCCGCAAGCAGGTGGCGAGCCATTATGACACTGGCCAAACGTATTATCCCTTGTCTGGATGTGACAGCCGGCCGGGTTGTCAAAGGGGTTAATTTTGTGGAACTGCGCGATGCTGGGGATCCGGTTGAAATTGCCCGGCGTTATGACGAGCAAGGTGCCGATGAGCTGACATTCTTGGATATCACGGCATCATCGGACGGGCGCGACCTGATTTTAGATATGATTGAAGCAGTTGCATCCCAGGTGTTTATTCCGTTAACCGTAGGTGGCGGTGTGCGTGCTGTGGAGGATGTGCGCCGTTTGTTAAATGCCGGTGCGGACAAAGTCGGGATTAATACGTCGGCTGTGACCAATCCGCAATTAGTCGAAGATGCTGCGGGTAAATACGGTTCACAGTGCATTGTGGTGGCAATTGATGCCAAACGTGTGGGTGACAACAAGTGGGAAGTGTTTACACACGGTGGGCGTAATGCAACGGGTCTGGATGCCGTCGAGTGGGCGCAACACATGGCCAAACGTGGTGCCGGCGAGATATTGCTGACCAGTATGGACCGTGACGGTACGCGTAGCGGCTTTGATTTGGCGTTAACACGTGCGGTGTCTGATGCTGTATCGATTCCCGTGATTGCTTCGGGGGGCGTGGGGAGTTTACAGGATCTTGCCAACGGTATTAAAGAAGGGCACGCTGATGCCGTACTCGCTGCCAGTATTTTCCATTACGGGCAGCATACAGTGCAAGAAGCAAAGCGTTTTATGATGGAACAAGGTATTGCGATGAGGTTGTCATGACGACAAAATGGCTCAATAAGATAAAATGGGATGATAAGGGTCTGGTGCCTGTGATTACGCAAGAAGTCGGCTCGAATGACGTGCTGATGTTTGCGTGGATGACACGTGATGCGCTGGCTAAAACGTTTGAAATCGGTCAGGCTGTGTACTGGAGCCGTTCGCGCAAAAAACTCTGGCATAAAGGTGAAGAGTCGGGGCATTTCCAGAAAGTGCACGAAATTCGTCTGGACTGCGATGAAGATGTCATTTTATTGCGTGTTGAACAAGTCGATGGGATTGCTTGTCATACAGGACGTCACTCTTGTTTTTTCCAGAAACTGGAAATTACGCCAGAAGACATTGAATGGGTAACGGTCGATGCTGTATTGGCAGAACAGGGGTAACCATGAGTGACACATTGCAGCGTGTGGGTGAAGTCATCGCTTCGCGCAAACTTGAACGTGGTGGTAACCCCGAGAAATCCTATGTGGCGCGTCTGTTTGCCAAGGGTGATGATGCCATTTTGAAAAAAATCGGTGAAGAAGCTACCGAGACGGTGATGGCTGCCAAAGATGCGCGGATTTCGGGCGACAAGTCGAAAGTGCTTTATGAATGCGCCGATTTGTGGTTTCATTCAATGGTATTGCTCGCACATTTTGATTTGACGCCGCAAGATGTCATCAACGAGCTCGCACGTCGTGAAGGATTGTCCGGTTTGGACGAGAAAGCGGCACGACAGGATAATAAGAATGAGGAGGCGTACGGTGAGTGATTGTATTTTCTGTAAGATCGTAGCCAAGCAGATTCCCGCCAAAGTGATTTACGAGGATGATGATGTCATGGCGTTTCATGATATCAATCCGGCCGCACCTGTTCATTTTCTGATTATCCCTAAAGAGCATATTGCGACCTTGTCGAATTGCGAAGCCCGTCATGCTGCTGTGCTGGGAAAAATAGCTTTGTTGGCGGCACAATTGGCCAAGGAGCAGGGATGCGGGTTTGAACAAGATGCCCAAGGCAATCAGTCGGGCGGTTACAAAACGCTGGTCAATATCGGGCCGGATGGCGGACAAGAGGTGTACCATTTACACATACATGTCATTGGTGGTCCGCAGCCATGGAAAGCCAAATTTATCATGCAGTAGCAGTCGTTAACGACATGCGGTATTTTTTTACAGGTTTAGGAGAATAGTATGGGTTCATTCAGTATCTGGCACTGGTTAATCGTATTGGTCATTGTGGCATTGGTTTTTGGTACCAAAAAGATTGGCAATATGGGCTCTGACCTTGGCAAAGCAGTCAAAGGCTTTAAAGATGGCGTCAAGGGTGATGAAGAAAAAGCCGCGCAGGCTGCCAAGGAAAAATCAGCAATTGATGTACCAGCCAAAGAAAAATCCGGTAACTAGTATAGTGCGTGTGCCTATGGCACATGACTTTTTGAACGGTTATCATGATTGATATTGGCCTGACCAAAATAGCGTTAATCGGGGTAGTTGCCTTGGTGGTAGTCGGTCCTGAACGTTTACCGAAAGTTGCCCGCATGGCAGGTACGTTGTTTGGCCGTGCGCAGCGCTATTTGAATGACATCAAATCCGAAGTCAGTCGCGAGATTGAAATCGAAGAGTTGCGCAAGATGCAAAAAGATGTACAGGATGCAGCCAGCGATGTCGAGAAAGACTGGTATCAGAACGTTTCCAAGACGACTTCGGAGATCAATGCCGCGTATACTGGCACATCGACATCCGATTCCTATACAGCCTATTCGCCACCGGCGCCAACGCCAGAGGCGCTACAAGTTAAAGCCAAGACATTCCGTAAAAA
>JAATFN010000308.1 GCA_015655165.1 Betaproteobacteria bacterium
AAAGGCATGGGGCAAAGAACGACTGCTAGTGGTACCAGCCAATACGACAACGTGCGCGTCGAGCCTCTGGAAGTTATCCCGTTTGGCGAATGGGAAACCAAACAACGTAATTACGGCTCGTCTGCGGCACAAATCCTGCACGCAACGATTGCAGCCGGTATAGCCTTTGCGGCGTTGGACGATGCGATTTTTCTGGCGAAGACAGGCGCACGCCCTGTGCGGGAAAGCGGTGTCGAGCGTTCGGTGGATGATCCATATGTACAGCACGTTGTCGGCCAGATTTCTGCCCGTGCCAATGCGGCTGAAGCAGCTGTGTTACGTGCCGCACGCATCTTAGACCGTGCGGTCAATGCCTGGCATGCCAATCCCGGTAACACCGGTAGCCCCGTGGTGCAGCAAGCATGTATCGATGCGGCTGTTGCCATTGCTGAAGCACGTATTGCAACACATGACGCAGGTCTCAAAGCATCCGAATTGCTCTATGAAGTGGCAGGTGCATCGGCCACCTTGGAAGAAAACGGTTTTGATCGTCACTGGAGAAACGCGCGAACCCATACAACCCATGACCCGATTTCCTACAAATTCAAGACCGTCGGAAATTTCTTGTTGAATGGCGTTGCACCGCCAGTCAGTTTTTATTATTGAGAGGCACTCGATCATGGCACATGAATTAGACAACCAAGTAGCACTTGTTACTGGCGGTAGTAAAGGGATTGGTTTGGCGGTTGCACGTCGTTTTGCCGAAGAGGGTGCCAAAGTCGCTATCGTATCGCGTTCACAAGAGAATATCGATGCGGCCAAGAAAGCCCTGGCAGAAGAAGGTTTTACGGTATTGGGGATTGCTGCCGACTTGATTGATGCTAATCAGGCCGAACGTGCTGTGGCGCAAGTGGAACAAGAACTGGGTCCGATTACCGTATTGGTCAACAGTGCAGGTGCTGCCAAACGTTTCGAGCCGGAAGACCTGACTCCGGAATTATGGCGCCAGACACTGGATGCCAAATTTTTTCCGTACATCCATGTCCAGCACGCGGTCTTAAAGTGCTTGGTTGAACGCGCCAAAAAAAGCAAAGCACCACTGGAAGAGACAGGGGCCATCGTCAATATTGTGGGTACAGGCGGTAAACAGCCGACATTAACACATCTGGCAGGCGGTTCAGCCAATGCCGCATTGATGTTAAGTACTGTTGGTCTGGCAGCGCACTATGCACGCTATGGCATTCGTATCAATGCAATCAATCCGGGCCCGACCTTGACAGGCCGTGTGAACCAGTCACTGGAACTGGAGTCGCGTCGTCTGGGTATCAGCAAGGAAGAGGCACTTGCCAAAGGGCAAGCCAACATTCCGCTGGGGCGTTATGGGCGTCCTGAAGAGGTAGCAGAAGTGGCGTTGTTTTTGGCAAGCCGCCGGGCCAGTTATGTCGTCGGTGCCATCATCCCGTTAAACGGTGGTGTGAATCCGGTCATATAAACGTCGAAATTATTATTTTATGTCCTCATCTTTGCTTAACTATATCGTCCGCCGTTTGCTGCAACTGGTGCCGATTGTCCTCATCATTGTGATGATGACTTATATCTTGTTGCGTCTGGCGCCAGGTGACCTGGTCGATGTGATTGCCGGTGAATCAGGTTCTGCGACACCAGAGTACATGGATGATTTGCGCAAGCAGTATAACCTCGACTTGCCAGCGAGCACGATTTTCTTTAACTATCTGCACAATCTTGCCAACTTTGATCTGGGTTATTCATTCAGACACGGCATGCCCATAAGTGATTTGATCGTCGAGCGCATTGGTCCAACTGTGCTATTAATGGTTTCAAGTATTGTGATTGCCATTGTACTAGGCGTGGCGTTGGGCGTCATTTCTGCCCGATATCGTGGCAGTTTTATCGATGAGGCGATTTCGATGTTCTCGACACTGGGTTTTGCTGTACCAGTGTTTTGGGTGGGTCTTGTTGCGATTGTCATTTTTTCTGTCCACCTGCGTTGGTTACCGGCAGGCGGCATGACCAGCATTGGTGGGCCGGGTCTCACGACTTGGGATGGCTTTATCGATTTGATCAAACATTTGCTGTTGCCGGCAGCCACATTAAGCTTTTTCTATCTGTCCATTTATGTGCGCATTACCCGTTCAGCCATGCTGGAAGTCTACGGGCT
>JAATFN010000210.1 GCA_015655165.1 Betaproteobacteria bacterium
ACTGGGCCGTGTCACCGGCCATTAGCGGGATGGCATTTTATACACATACCCGTTTCCCGGCATGGAAAGATTCTCTGTTTATCGGTGCATTGAAAGACAAGGCATTAATACGTCTGACGTTGCATGGCGATAAAGTCACGTATGAAGAGCGCCTGTTGACACATCTGGGAGCGCGTATTCGTGATGTACGTGCAGCACCGGATGGTTATCTCTATGTATTGACCGATGCTGACAACGGTCAATTATTGCGTGTGGGATTAACGCAATAGCTCACTGTATATAGCGTGCATGTGTATTGATCAGGAAGATCGGGTAGGGTGCGTCCAGTCACCCGATTTGCCGCCTTTTTTTTGCAGAAGATGAATGTGTTCGATGACCATGCCTTTGTCGACAGCTTTCATCATGTCATAAATCGTTAATAAGCCTGTGCTGACAGCAGTCAACGCTTCCATTTCAACACCGGTTTTGCCGATTGTCTCTGTAGAGGCAATAAC
The DNA here is from genome assembly GCA_015655165.1 of Betaproteobacteria bacterium. Taxonomy (GTDB): domain Bacteria; phylum Pseudomonadota; class Gammaproteobacteria; order Burkholderiales; family Burkholderiaceae_D; genus Herbaspirillum. Next base: position 495 of record JAATFN010000210.1, read on the forward strand.
TTGAACGCTATGATTACCATTATCGAGTTCAAATTCGATGTTGACGTGCGACAAACTTAACGGGTGGCATAAAGGAATCAAGAGACTGGTGTGTTTGGCGCCTTGAATTGCGGCGATACGGGCAATGCCAAGAACATCTCCTTTTTTGCTGTTACCTGACACCAAAATAGTGAATGCGGCAGCACTCATCTGGATTTTTCCGCAGGCAATCGCGATACGTTTGGTATCTGCCTTGGCAGAAATATCGACCATATGTGCCTGGCCTGCATCGTTAAAATGCGTCAGTTTAAGTTCTGACATGGTTCATCCTTATGAATAGCGTACATGCTCATGTGATTTTACTTTAAAATTGCATGATTGATGATTAGATACTGCACATGATGCAGGATATTAACTATGGAAACGTTGCGCATTGGTATTGTGTCGATCAGTGATCGGGCTTTTAATAATATATACGCAGATCAAGGATTGCCTTCATTAAAAGCATGGTTGGCTTCAGCGGTATTAAATCCGATCGAGTTTGTCGAGCGGTTGATTCCCGACGAGCAACCAATGATCGAAGAAACTTTGATTGCATTGGCCGATCAGGAAAAATGCCCGTTGATTTTAACAACAGGGGGCACAGGTCCTTATTTGCGTGATGTAACGCCCGAGGCAACACTGGCAGTAGCTGACCGTATCATTCCAGGTTTTGGTGAACAAATGCGCCAGATCAGTTTGCACTTTATTCCGACAGCGATTCTGTCGCGTCAGGTTGGTGTCATTCGTGGTCATAGCCTGATTTTGAATTTGCCTGGACGTCCGAATGCCATTGCAGAAACATTGGGTGGTGTTAAAAACACACAAGGTGAACAGATTATCCACGGGATTTTTGCATCGGTACCGATTTGTGTCGATGCCGTTGGTGGCCCGTTGGTAGAAACAGATCCTGCTGTGTGTAAATCTGTAAGACCTAAATAAGAAACTTGTTTCAAGCCACTGGGATGGGCAAGTACACAAGCAAAAGACCGGAACATATCCGGTCTTTTTTTATCCGCCAGTCATCGACATGAAACGGATAATTTTTTGTGGATTGCTGTTGAATTCGTGACGTTCCGGTTTTAAATCAATGGCACTACGAATTGCTTCTTCAAGTTCGTCGTCGCTACAATTGCTGCGTAACAAAGGTTTTAAATCAAATTTCTCTTCTTGTCCAAGACATAAATACAGTGTGCCATCAACAGACATGCGTACACGATTACATGTTTCACAGAAGTGTTGGGAGCGTGGTGTAATCAGTCCCAGCGTAAATTTTCTGTCTGCCGTTTCCCAGTAACGTGCTGGGCCGCCACCCATGATTTCATGGGTTTCCTGCAACTGGAATTTACCTTGCAATCGATTGATGACAGTTTGTAAATTGACATAATCCAACTGCTGGGCTTTTACTCCCATCGGCATGACTTCGATTAAACGCAGAATAAATTCGTTGTCGATACAAAAGCCAACCATATCTTCGATATCGTCCATGTTGATGCCGGGTAACGGCACCATATTGATTTTAATACGTTTGAATCCGGCATCTCTGGCAGCATGCAAACCTGCCATGACTTTACCTAAACTGTCGCTACCTGAAATTTCCTCGACGCATTCGCGACGCAATGAATCCAGACTGACATTCAATCGAGTTAAACCGGCTTGGCGCAGTGGCGCTGCCAATTTTGCCAGTTGTGTGCCATTCGTTGTCATCGACAAGTCTTCGACACCAGGCAGGCCAGATAATCGTGACACCAATTCAGGGAGGTTTTTACGTAAGAGCGGTTCGCCTCCGGTCAAGCGAAAGCGGCTTGTACCAAGTCGTGCAAACGTGGCGACGACACGTTCGATTTCGTCAAAAGATAGCCAGTTTTCTGAATGTTCGAAACCGGTAAAACCTTTGGGGATGCAATAGGTACAGCGCAAATCACACTTGTCGATTAACGATATGCGTAAGTATTCAATCTGGCGATTGAATTGGTCGACCAGTATTGGATTTTTCGCTTGCATAATGTTCATGGATGTAATGATACATCCATTTTCACACTCGCATGGTGAATCTAGATAGAATGACATTATTCTACGCTATATTTAACTGGGAATAACGAATTTTTTCAGCTACAATGACGCCGTTTGCCTTCAGATGTTTTCACTTATTGAGAATGATAATCATGCATAAATTAGCAATGAAGAGTCTGGTTGCTTTACTTGCGACAGTTGCCTTCAGTTCAACGTGGGCGGATAACATTACCGTATCGGCTGCAGCAAGTCTGAAAGAAGCATTTAATGACGTCAATCAACAGTTCGAGAAGAAATATCCCGAGCATAAAGTCAGTTTTAACTTTGCCGCATCGGGCAGCTTATTGCAACAGATCAGCAATGGTGCCCCGGTTGATGTATTTGCCAGTGCCGATTTGACCACCATGCAACAAGCAAAAGACAAAGGCCTGTTGTTGGGGGAGCAAAAGAATTTCGTCAAAAATGCTTTGGTAGCCATTGTGCCTTCAGACAGCAAGCTGGATATTAAAGGTTTGGCTGATCTGGAAAGCAGTGCGGTCAAGCGTATTGCTGTGGGCAATGCGGCTAGCGTTCCGGCAGGTCGCTATACCATGACGGCATTGAAAAAAGACAATCTTGACGAGAAATTAAAAGATAAAATCATCCTGACACAAAACGTGCGTCAAGCGCTGGAATATGTTGCCAGCAGCAATGTCGATGTCGGTTTTGTGTATAAAACCGATTCAACAATATTGGCGGATCGCGTGAAGGTTGTGTTTGAAGTAGCGCTGGATAATCCTGTGATTTATCCGATCGCAGTCATTAAAGATAGCAAAGTACCCGCTGCTGCACAGCAATTTATAGATTTTGTATTGTCGTCAGATGGTCAGGCAGTGTTGGCCAAATATGGTTTTTCTCGCCCATAACAAACAAAGGGTCGCGAACACCATATGGAATCGGCATTAATACCGTTATATCTTTCTTTGAAAGTAGCTGCTTGGGCAACTGCAATTAATGCAGTTTTCGGTCTTGTGCTTGGTTGGTATTTATCGCAACAGAATTCGATTGTGCGACCAGGTATCGACATTATTGGCACATTGCCGATGGTGTTGCCGCCAACTGTACTCGGGTATTACTTGTTGGTGTTGTTTGGTCGTCGTACCGGCTTGAATGTCTGGATGGACAACAATCTGGGTATTGGTTTGATTTTTACCTGG
>JAATFN010000168.1 GCA_015655165.1 Betaproteobacteria bacterium
ATATTGGGTGGCGCTGAAATGTCGTCGAGTACACTCGGCGATCCGGCGCTTTATGTGGCATTGCTAATGGCGGTGTTTTCCATTTTGTTCGGAACCCGAAAGGTGGATGCGACAGAGCATCGACCTGGATTGATGCTGGCTATTGCCTTCGAGTCGCTGGTGAAGTTGGTGGCTTTGGTGACAATCGGTATTTTTTCTTTGAACTGGTTTAACGACAGTGGGCGTCATATTGTGGCGGCGACTAATGCATTGATTGAAATAGCACCCCCGGTCGGGTTTATCAGTCAAACCTTGCTGGCATTTGCCGCAATCATCTGTTTGCCGCGTCAGTTTCACGTAGCCATTGTCGAGTGCGGTGATGTCAGGGATATTCGGCGGGCCAGATGGTTGTTTGGTACTTATCTTGTTGTCATCAGTGTGATGGTGTTGCCGATTGCCGCTGCCGGTATGCTCTTGCTAAGTGGTGATGTACCACCAGACAGTTTTGTATTGGCATTGCCTTTATCGCAAAACAATACTACGTTGGCGCTGATTGCTTACGTTGGTGGTTTTTCTGCGGCAACAGGTATGGTTATTGTGGTCGGTGTGGCATTGGCAACCATGGTCAGTAATGACTTGGTGATGCCGATTTTATTTCGTCGCGGCTGGGTACAGAAACATCAAAGCAACGTCGCCTCGGCAGTGCTCTGGATTCGGCGTATAGCGATCATGGCGTTGTCGATTGTGGCTTACGGCTATTACCGTGTCAGTAGCACCGATACGGCATTGGCTTCTTACGGCTTGATGTCGTTTGCTGCCGTAGCCCAGTTCGGGCCCGGATTAATCGGCGGATTGTATTGGCGGGGTGCCAGCCGGCAAGGTGTCGAGGCCGGTTTGTTAATCGGATTTGCGATATGGGCATATACGTTATTGTTACCATCATTGTCTGAAGCCGGCTGGTTTGATCAGGCATGGCTGGTACAAGGCGTATTAGGAATTAACTGGTTACGCCCACATCAGTTATTCGGTGTCAATGGATTGGACCCCGTCACACATGGTACATTCTGGTCGCTTTTATTGAATGTCGTGACGATGTTATTGGTATCGGCACGCTGGAGGCCTAGTCTTAGCGAACATTTGCGTGCAGAACCATTTCTTGACCCATATGCCGATCGGCGCACAAGCACTTCAAAACAATGGCACGGAAATTTGACAGTGCATGATTTACTGACATTGGCCAGTCGTATAGTCGGTGAAGAGACTGCAGATGCTGCATTTGAAAAACAAGCAAGGGCATTAGGGCATACGTTAGACCTCGGTATGCGTGCGGACAGGCAATGGATTCACTTTACCGAACTATTGATGGCAGCAGCAGTGGGTGCGGCTTCAGCACGTCTTGTCATGACCTCTGTTTTAGAGGGCTCCGGTATGGATATCGCAGCAGTCGTAGCTGTGCTTGATGAAGCCGGACATGAATTGCGGTTTAATCGGGATATTCTCTTGGCAACACTGGAAAACATCGATCAGGGTGTCAGTGTCGTCGATGCTGACATGAAGTTGGTCGCCTGGAATAAACGCTATCAACAATTATTCAATTATCCAGATGAAATGCTGTATGTCGGCAGATCGGTTGCCGACTTGATCAGATTTAATGCGGCCAGTGGTGAAATCAGCAACAGCAAAGGATTCGATCTGGAACAGGCCATCGCCAAACGTGTAGCATATATGCAAGCTGGATCGCCTCATATCTTGCAGCGTACGCTAACGAGCGGACAAGTGATCGAATTGCGTGGTCGTCCATTGTCTGGTGGCGGTTACGTGACCAGTTATAGTGATGTGACCGATTACAAACGCGTCGAGGGCGAGTTAAGGGAAATCAACGAGACACTTGAACAGCGTGTGACCGAACGTACAAAAGAAGCTGAAAAAGCACATCAATCCAGATCACGTTTTTTAACCGCAGTCAGCCATGATGTGTTGCAACCGATTAATGCGGCACGCCTGTTTGCTTCCGCACTGCGCGAGAGTCACGATCCGGATGAATTCAAATATCTTGCCGAGCGCGTAGATACATCGTTACGTGCGGCCGAAGAATTGCTCGATGGGTTGCTGGATGTATCACGTCTGGATGCGGGTGTGTTACGCCCGGAATTTTCGCAATTCGATGCCGGTGCATTATTGCAGCAATTGGCTGACCAGTATGGCCCAATGGCATCAAGCCGTGGTCTTGCAATCAAAGTGCATGCACGCTCGGTGATGGTGTATAGCGACCCGCGTTTGTTGCGTCGTGTCTTGCAGAATTTTTTAGCCAATGCACTACGTTATACACGTACAGGAAGGATTGTATTGTCTTTACGTGTACGTGGCGACAAAGTGGCCTTGCAAGTATGGGATACCGGCCCCGGTATTCCGCAGCACCATTTGCGACAAATTTATGAAGAATTCCATCGGCTTGAGCAACCATTCGATTGGGATGGCCGAGGCATGGGTTTGGGGCTGTCGATTTGCCAGCGCATCGCATCGTTACTTGGTTATACATTGCATACCCGTTCAGTTGTAGGTCGTGGCAGCATGTTTGCCATTACGGTGCCGAAAATAGAAAATCCTGCGGTCATATTACGCCCGGATGCCTTACGCAAGGTCATGCATGCGGAAACTTCATTA
>JAATFN010000378.1 GCA_015655165.1 Betaproteobacteria bacterium
GCTTCTTGCGACATGTATTTGAGCGCTTCGTGTGTCAATGCGACGATCTTGTCGTGTGGATAGCGTTCATCGGGCGTATTGACCAAGATATCCAGTTGCCCGAAATGCTCGATGGTACTGATCACACATGAACGTGCAAAACCGGCATTGCCGATATTGCCTTTCAGTAAAAATATTTCCGAGTCATAGCGCTCTGCACAACGTTTTGTTTCTTGCGCATCCTGATCACTGTCCAGATACACAATGGCAAGTAGAGCGCCTTCCTTTGCATAGGAAATGGCAACAGCACGTCCGATACCGCTATCACCACCGATAATCAATGCAACTTTGCCTTGCAGTTTTTTTGCAGGTTTGTAATCGGGGTCATCATAATCAGGTACAGTATCCTTAACACGCCCAATGCCGTGTTGTCTGTCCTGCTGTAAGGATACTTCTGTTAGCGCAATCATACTGCCTCCTAGTGAATGCAAATACTAAAAAACACTTTAGGAAGGGATGTTCGAGCTACACACGCTATGCCTATAGTTTGATCTTAGTGAACAGCGCTTAGAATGCATAATGTGCATACAAAGGATTACATTTGTCGCTAATAACGGGTATTGGGATAGATGCAGCAGACGTGTTACAAACACGGTGTTATGGGTTGACGTGTGTCTTTAAAAAAGTCAGGAGTTCCGGCAACAGCAAGTGCGGATGCATCACACCACCAAAGTGGGTGATACCAGGTAAAGAGACATGGTGTGCATCCGGTAGTTGTCGGGCCGTGGCCACTACAGCGTCATGGCGCTGGTCTTTGTCACCACAGAAGAGCAAAGCCGGCATGGTGATGTTGGGCAATGCACTGGCAAGCGATAAACGGGGCTGTTGTGCCGCACAGGCCAAGGCGACCAAGTCATTGGCTTTGATCAACATGCGCATTGGCGCATCGATTGTTTCGTTTAATACCGTTTCAAACGCCGTGATGAATGCATCGTCATGCTGGCCATCAATACCGGCAAACGCATCCCAGCTTGTGTCGGCATAGGGATGTGCGCCACCGATGATCAGCGACGACAAGCGTTCTGGTGCACGTTGTGCCAGGCCATAACCTACCCAGCCGCCCAACGAATACCCCAGATAGTGCGCTTGTTCGACCTGTAGTGTGTCAAGTAGCGCTAAAACAGCGCCACAACGCCGCTCCAGTGTATAGGCATCGGTGTCATGGGGCTTGTCGCTTTTACCGTGTCCCAATGCATCCAATGTGATGACACGACAGTGTGCTGCCAATGCATCAACAAAACCGAAGTAATGCCAGGCTTGGCTACTGCTGGTAAAGCCATGATGCAATACTATCGGTGTACCCTGCCCTTGGGTTTGATAGTGCAAACGGTTGTTGGCGTGTTCAAAGATGGGCATGGTGTACGGATGGTATCAATGTTTACCGGGTGTAAAAACAAACAGGTACACATTGTGCACCTGTTGGCGTATGGCTTGTTGCGGGTACCATGTTTGTATTTAAGCGAATTGGCCCAGCAGGTTGACTTGTTGCGAGAAGATTTTGGGGTTGCCTGCAATGACATCACCTTTGTATAGGTAGTCTGCTTCACCATCGAATGTACCGACGATGCCGCCTGCTTCGGTGATCAACAACGAACCGGCAGCAATATCCCAGGGTTTTAAGCCTTTTTCGAAGAAACCGTCGAGGCGTCCTGCTGCCACATATGCCAAGTCCAGTGCGGCAGCACCGGGGCGGCGCAGACCTGCACAGTTTTCAGTCATGATGCGGAACATTTTGACGTATTCGTCCAGCCCCTTGAGATCGCGGAACGGGAAGCCTGTGCCGATCAATGCATCGGAGACTTTGTCGCGCTTGGAAACACGGATACGTTTTTCGTTCAGATAGGCACCTGCACCTTTGGATGCGGTAAACAAATCGTTACGTGTAGGGTCATAGACAACAGCTTGTGTAATTTGTCCGCGTTGTTGTAGGGCAATAGAGATACAATATTGCGGAAAGCCGTGAATGAAGTTGGTTGTGCCATCGAGCGGGTCGATGATCCAGACGTTTTCATTGTCGTCATGCAAGTTATCGGAGGCGCCGGACTCTTCTGCCAGAATGGCATGGTCGGGATAGGCTTTTTTCAAGACATCGATAATCGCTTCTTCGGCTGCCTGATCGACTTCTGTGACAAAGTCGTTATGTTGTTTTTTACTGACTTTCAAAACGGACAGGTCGAAAGAGGCGCGACTGATGACAGACGCGGCACGACGAGCGGCTTTAATTGCCGTATTGAGCATTGGTGGGATAATCATCCGTATGTTCCGTTAAAATGGCATTTTCCCTGCCGCGCATCAAACGCTGCAGGTCATTTGCACGACAATGAAATTAATGAGCAATGCGGATTTTTTCCGCGATGGCGCTATTTTAAATGAATCAGCAAAAATCCGATATCTCTTATCTTCCCCTATTTTCCCGCTTGCGCTTTATTCTCGTCAATACAAGCAGTCCAGGCAATGTTGGTTCAGCCGCACGTGCAATCAAAACCATGGGGTTTTCCGAGCTGGTACTGGTGAACCCCCGGTTTGATCATGTCAAAGAAGCCCCTGAAGCCGTGGCGTTTGCCAGTGGTGCACAAGATGTGCTTGCCAATGCCAGGATTGTGGGTTCTATCGAGGAAGCCTTGCAAGGATGCAACTTTGCTGCCGCCCTCAGTGCCCGTTTGCGGGAATTCTCGCCGCCTGTGATGACGCCGCGTGCGTTATCCGGGAAGCTTGCAACAGACACGTCCTTGTCGGCAGCGTTGGTGTTTGGCAACGA
>JAATFN010000325.1 GCA_015655165.1 Betaproteobacteria bacterium
GGCGCCAACATAAAAATACCCCAAAGGCCAGGACATCATGCCTGGCCTTTGGGGTATGCGGTTCTGCAGATGTTACCAGCACATCATTGTCGTTGTGGCTCGGCAACAAAGATCTCTACGCGTCGGTTCTTTGCCCGATTTGCAGCCGTTGTATTCTCAACAACTGGTTCGTGCGAACCATGACCTGCGACTGTAAACCTTGTAGGTGCAACACCCCGGACAGTCAGATAATCACGTGCGCGCGAAGCACGTTGCAATGATAGTGGATCGTTAATCGCGTCTGTCCCGGTGTCATCAGTGTGGCCAATGATCGTGACAAATGTTGCTGGATTCGATGTCAGTGTCGTCGCAAAATGATCCAGAATAGGCCGGAAATTCGGTTTAATGTCGGCTTTACCTGTATCAAACGAGATATCGCTTGGAATAGCCAGCTTCAACTGGTTATCCGCAGTCTGGCTGACCTCGACACCGGTGCCTTCTGTTGCCTGCTCCATTGCACGCTTTTGTTCTTCCATACGTGAAGACCAGACATTGCCGACAATCGCCCCCAAAGCCCCGCCAATGACAGCACCTGTAGCAGTACGCCCACCACCACCACCACCAGATACAGCGCCGATCAGGCCGCCAAGACCGGCGCCAATACCGGCACCTGCTGTTGTGCCCCGCTGTGTTTCTGTCATATTCGCACATCCTGTGACAGCTAACACAGTGACCAGACCGCACACCAATTTCAAACGATTTGCTTGCATACTCAATCCTCTCAACGCTTTAAATTCCATATCTTGTTACGCATACACCATCAAGGGTGTAGCACAGCTTACTGTACTGCAAAAGCAAGGACACTTTTCTGCAATTTTATGACGCAATTGACTAAAATCATCTGGCTGCAATGATCGTTACACTCTTCTTTGTACTGATACATTCGGTCATTCCGGCTTATTTTTAAGGTCCCCCTCTAGACAAGCGCCGCTTCATCGGTTTAACTGTGACTGATTGCAATATTTTCAGTAACAATAGGCAGTTTCTTTTACATTATATTCGTCCTCATTTCAAGTAACATCTACTCCTTATGAAAACACCTCTGCACACATTACTCCTCCTGGCCGCTATTGGCACCTCACTGACAAGCCAACTGGCACATGCCGATTTTCTTGACTCAATAAAAAGCGCAGCCAGCAAAGAATTCAGCGGATCAAAAGAATCTAGCAGCACAGACTCGTCCTCACTTGGTTCACTTGGCTCGCTCGTGTCTGGCGGTGATTTGTCCTCATTAACGCCAGCCAATGCCTCCAATGCGGCCGGCATTCTACAGTTTTGTGTAAAAAACAATGTGCTGTCCGGTAACGGTGTCGCAAATGTCAAAAACCAGTTATTCAGTAAACTCGGTATTCAAACTGAAGAGCAAACCAAAAATGAAGATTTTCAGGATGGATTAAAAGGCATTTTGCACGGTGAGGGTACAGGTAATCTGGACCTGTCAAACCTGAGTGCAGGAACCTCAAAATTGAAAGAGAAAATCACAGAAAAAGCATGCGACATCGTACTGGATAAAGCCAAGTCGTTTTTATAATCCTTGTATGGCAGTGTTTTAAACCGATGCCTGCAGATTCAGATGACCTGCTGCAGGCAAATACACCTGAAGCCTCAGACTTGATCATTATGATGGCAACACCCAAGCTGCATTCAATGCTGCCATTGTATGCCGTGTTTGGCAGGATGTATGAAGGATTGTCAGACGAGATAAGCTGGAGGGAGAGGTAAAAATGCCAAATAATGCGGCCAGAATTTAATCTTCTTTGTCCTCTTTATCTTCTTTGTTACTGACTAACTGCGAGACAATACCGACTGCAGCTGCAATCAGACCGCTATACAAGAGTGGTTTACGCAACACCCAACGTGAGAATAACGACAGACCGCCCAATAATACAGGCGTCCAGTTGCGATGCTTCATCGCGCCACTCAAAATGGTGTTTGTCATGCCAAGCATGCGTGTGGAAGAACTGCCTTTAATCCAGGAAGAGGCCGGGCAGGTTTGAATCACCTCTTTGGCCTCAAGAATCCGCGTCCGGTACAGCATCCCCTCGACCAGCAACTCCTGTTTTCTAATCGATGTTGCTGTGGTTTCGGATGGTGAAGTCATCTTTTCTTCCTCCTACAACAATGTATCTCGGTCTTGACGCAATTCGGAAATTGTCAGTGGCATAGCGAGTTTGCCTTCGCGCAGATAGCGCCATGCAACCCATATCAGCACTGCCGAGATCACCCCGAAAAAACCGCCAAAGAACAGGAGCGTTTTCCACCCCCAGAATTGCCAGAGCAGATACACGGCAAGAACGGTAAAAAACGCAATGGAAAACCACAATGCTGTTAACGCCAGTGCCACGATCAACACCAGCTTGGCAGCATTGACACTCAATTCGGACAACTCCAGCATGGCCAATTCCATTCTGTTGAGCACCAAGCCCAACAAATTGCGACCAACACCCACCAAACCGGAAATCAAACCCGGTTTATCCTCATCGTCCCGAACTGTTTGCTGTGGTTCCATATCAAACCCTTCACGCGCGAATTATTTTCTGCGACCGAGTAAAATACCGGCAACAATACCGACACCTGCAGAAATGGCAACAGCGCGCCATGGGTTGTCACGCACATAAGCGTCCGCAGTGACAGCCGCTTCTCTGCCTTTTTCGACAGCAGCAGCTTGTAAATCCTGTGCTTTTTCAAGTGCATCTTCCAGCAATTCCTGTGCTTTAAGACGTACTTCGTCTGCTTTGTCACCTGTTAAAGACGCTGCATCTTTAAACATTGTTTGGGCATCATCCAATAATGTCTGGATATCCTTTTTCACTACTTTACTTGCTTTAGGCATATTTTTTCTCCTTCTTTGTTTAACGCCTGATGACACAACTGCTGCCGATCAGGATGTAGCAAACCCGGAACTTCTCCCCGTACACTTACCGATATCGGGAAACTCACCAACAATAATACTTATACTAAGAATTTGTTAATGCAAAGTAATATTTACAAATAGTAACATTCAAATTCCATTAAAATCGCGTTTGCCGCGCTGCGCGTAAAAATCCATCCAGAATCGGCGTGCAATCCAAGAGTCCGGCAGCACCATTGTGGAACTCGGGATGCCACTGTAACCCGACAACAAATGGTGCTTTGCGGTATCTGATCGCTTCGACAACATTGTCTTGGGCAGAAACAGCTTCGACTGTCACATCACGTCCCAGATCCTTGACTGCCTGATGGTGAATCGAATTGACTACAGGGCTCTGTGTATTTAATAAAGCCCCTAATGTGGAGCCTTGCGGGAACATCAGTGTATGAGAATAACTGTCATACAAATCATTTACATGCGCAATCGAACCCGGCACCTCGGTGGCGATATCCTGATACAAGGTGCCACCGAATGCCACATTGATTAGCTGGCATCCACGACAAATACCCAATACAGGTTTACCTGCCTCGATAAATTCATGCAACAACTCCAGTTCGTACATATCGCGCACGCGGTCCCCCCCCCATTCGGGACGTGTAACTGCTGTTGCATAACTCTGGGGAGAAATATCTGCACCGCCTTGCAATACCAGCCCATCAAGATGTTTGGCATAATCACGCAAACGGA
>JAATFN010000253.1 GCA_015655165.1 Betaproteobacteria bacterium
ACCCTGCGCCTGTTGTCGAACGTACGATCGCGCTTGTATTGGCACGCCCTGACCCGGTTTTGCCGGAACCCCCCAAGCCAAAAACCGATCAAGCGCCGCTGGAGAAAAAGGCTGTATTACCGAAGCCGGTGCCTGTACAGCGTAGCGCCGCAGTTGCAGCAGAGCCGGTCAAACCTGCAGAACCTGTTTCTGAAGCGCAACCGGTTGGCGAGCCGCAGGAAGCGCCGGTATCGCCACCTACACCTCCTGCGCCACGTGTTATCAGTAATGAGGGTATTCCCAGTGACTATGTCAATCTGGTATTTGCACGTATTAATGCCAAGACGAGTTATCCACGCACTGCAAAGTTGCGGGGCGAAGAAGGGCGTATTGTCTATAAACTCAAATTAAGTCCGCTGGGAGAGCTACTGGGGTATGACATCAAGTCGTCAGGCAATCAGGTATTAGACGATGCTGCCATTGCCGCAATTAAAGCTGCCGCACCGTTTCCCAAACTTCCCGATTTAGGCGGCAGTACCTATGTATTGGCCGGATCAATCGTTTTTGCATTGAGCTAAAACAAGCTTGCACATTCAGCTTTTTATATGGAGTAACCATGAATCCAACTGAAATATCGGCACATCTGTCGCCACAAGAACTATTTTTGCATGCAGACTTTGTTGTCAAGAGCATCATGATTATCTTGGCTGTTGCCTCTGTGGCGACATGGGCTGTGGCAATCGAAAAATTATATCGTTACAGCAATCTGGAGAAGCGTGCCAATCGTTGGCTGGAAGCATTAGCCGGACAACGTTCACTGGTAAAACTCCAAAATGCACTTCAATCTCGTCCGGAAGATCCTTTCGCAAAAATCTATCACGCCATTACCGGTGAATGGCGGGAAACGCACAAGCGTGATTTGCATCGCACGCAGTCCGGTCGTGACAGCCTGAAAGAACGTATCAATCGCGTTGGCCTGATTGCAACGGGCGTTGAGATAGAACGCTTGCAACGTGGTTTGTCGCTTCTTGCGACGGTGGGTTCAGTCGCACCATTTGTTGGCTTGTTCGGGACTGTTTGGGGAATCATGAATTCCTTTCAAGGTATCGCTGCATCCAATAACACAAGCTTATCAGTTGTGGCACCAGGGATTGCTGAAGCATTGTTTGCGACGGCCTTGGGGCTGGTTGCTGCAATTCCTGCTACGATTGCGTATAACAAGGCTGCTGCAGGTCTTAACATCTATCATAATCGGCTGACGACGTTAATCGGTATCACTGAAGTGCAACTGTCACGTCAATTAGAGGCAGGTGAAGCCCTGCCAGATGAAGGCAGTCATTCTCATGAAAACCATAACGATAATACGGTGTTGCTCGATACGCATGCGCATCAATCGGCTGTAGGTGGCAAGCTTGCCGCTCAAGGAGCGTAACAATGGGTGCCAAGATATCGCACGGTAGTACTAACCAGATTGGTGGTGGCCCAGTCAGTGAAATCAATGTGACGCCTTTAGTCGATGTCATGCTGGTGTTGCTGATTGTATTTATGGTTGCAGCGCCCTTAATGGCACAAGGCGTCAAAGTTGATCTGCCAACCAGTCATGCCAAACCGTTGATCGAAGAAAAGCCACCGATTGCAGTCAGTCTTGATAGTCAGGGCACCTTGTTTGTCGACAAGTCTGAAGTCAGCAAGGAAACATTGATTACGACATTGATCAAAGAAACAGATGGTGACAAGGAGCGCCGGATTAACATTCGTGGTGACAAGACACTGGCATATGGAAAAGTAATTGAGGCGATGGGAGAGATCAATGATGCGGGATTTTCTAAAATCGCGCTGATATCTGATCCACCCAAGTAGGGCATTGTTACATTGATCAAAGGGCCGATTCATTTCATGAGTCGGTCTTGTTGTTTATATGCTTATTGATCACCACACCCGTATGTAAAAACCGTATATCTGTCATCAGATTTATTTGTTCCAAACCGGCTTTCATTCTTTTATAGTCGACAACCCGATATGCAGTCTCCATCAATGATGAAGCGCATTCCATCCATTTATGAGTCCCGACATGCCTCCAACTGCATCAATCAATCAGGAACGACATTTGCCGGCGCCGATCAACAATGTCGCCATTCTTGGTTTACCGCGTTTATTTCATCAAGGTTGGCGCTCGAATGCAGTGCTGCGACGTGCCATTGAGTTTACGGCAGCATGGCCATTTCCGCTTGTCCTGTTTGGCTTATGGTGGTTGGGGTGCGAGTCGGGATGGATTGCACAACAGACTCTGCCACCCCCTCACATGGTGATGGACACCTTTGTGCACATGTTTGAAAGCGGCGAGTTGCAGGCGAATCTTGCGATTAGTTTACAGCGTGTATTTAGTGGTTTTTTGCTTGGTACAAGCGTGGGACTTGTATTGGGTATGGCAATGGGTTTATCGAAGACGGTTGAAGAATACCTGTATCCAACTTTCAAGATCATCGCTTATGTACCATTATTGGGGTGGTTGCCATTATTGATTGTGGTCTTCGGTATTGGCGAGACGCTCAAGTTTGTTTTGATTGCCAAAGCATCGTTAATTCCTGTGACATTGAATACGTTTTACGGCATACGCAATGTGCCACATCATTTTCTTGAACTAGGAAAGGTTTACCAGTTCAATCATTGGCAGTTATTACGTCGCATTGTGTTTCCTGCAGCATTTCCTGCGATTTGGAGTGGTATTCGTTACGGGCTGACACATTCTTGGTTGATTCTTCTGGTGGTTGAGTTACTCGCTTCTTCCGAAGGTCTAGGTTACATGATGATTAACGGCCAGCAATTGTTCCAACTTGATTTGGTTCTCGTGGCTGTCATTGTTATTGGTGCTGTCGGATTCGTCCTCGACAAAGTGCTGGCAATGATTGAAGCGCGTTTGCTGCGTTGGCGTCGTGACGCATTCTAGGAATGTCATGAGAAAAAATACGATTGTGCAGTTTCGTTTCCGATCTGCATCACATTTTCCAGCAAGAAAAATCGTGCGCGGATTGACATTGCCATTGCTGTTATTGCTTGTTTG
>JAATFN010000412.1 GCA_015655165.1 Betaproteobacteria bacterium
TTCGGGGATTTGATGACCGAGGCTGCGATCTTTGTTGTGGTCACTGGTGTATTTGGCGCCGTACTCGGACAAATTGTCCTGCACTACCTGCCACTACAATCAGTCTTGGCGCGTGGTGCCTTATTCGGTGTTGGCGCCCATGGTGCAGGTGTGGCAAAAGCACGTGAAGTCGGTCGAGAAGAAGGTGCTGTCGCAGGGCTTGCCATGGTCATGATGGGTATTTTCAATATACTGCTCGCAACATTGTTGCTGTACTTCCTAACATGAAATACATAGACACCAGTCAAAAAAATACCCCGAAAGCTGGATCTGATCTCCAACTTCCGGGGTGCAATTCATCTGAACTGTCTAGTTAAAGTTGTCCGACCATTATTTTTTAACCAGTGGACAGGTGCTCTGACTCAAAGGTTGATACACACTGTCGCCTGGAATCGTACGCAAGATATTATATAAATCCCATGGCCCTTTTGACTCTGACGGTTTTTTAGCTTGCGCTAAATACATGTCATACACCATACGACCATCTTCACGAATCTTGCCTTTCTTCGCATAAAAATCATTGATTTCCGTGTCTTTCATCTTCTTGATGACTGCATCGGCATTATCCGTTCCGGCACTCTTAATCGCATTCAGATAATGCATAGTCGCCGAATATGCGCCGGCCTGTACCATGCTTGGCATGGCTTTGTGTATATTGAAGAAGCGTTGCGACCATGCACGTGACTCGTCATTACGATCCCAATAAAAACCGGTTGTAAACATCAACCCTTGGGCAACATTCAAACCCATCCCCTTGATGTCATTCAAAAATACCAACAAGGTAGCAAGCTTCTGCCCTGATGTGGTCACCCCGAATTCGGCTGCCTGGCGCACTGCAATCTGGGTATCCTTACCGGCATTTGCCAAACCGATGACTTTCGCTTTGGAAGCTTGTGCTTGCAGCAGGAACGACGAGTAATCCATGGTTCCCAACGGATGCTTCGATGTACCGAGAACCTTACCACCCATGGATTTAATCATATTGGTGGTATCTTTTTCCAACGCGGCACCGAACGCATAATCTGCTGTCAGAAAATACCAGGAGTCGCCACCCTCTTCAACCACAGCACGACCTGTACCTGTTGCTAACGCATAGGTATCATAAATATAATGCACACCGTAAGGAGAACACTCCTGATTGGTCAACGCTGTCGATGCGGAACCTGCAAAGATCATGATACGTTTTTTCTCTTTGCCCAGACGTTGCAATGCAATAGCCGCAGCAGAATCTGTCGACTCGATGATCATATCGACATTATCCCGGTCAATCCATTCGCGCCCTTTAGCCAAGGCAATATCAACTTTGTTTTGATAGTCTGCCGATACAATCTGGATCGGCTTGCCATTCACATTTCCGCCAAAATCTTTCACTGCCATTTCAACCGCACGAATGACGCCTGGTCCACCATGCGCTGAATACACACCGGTCTGGTCCACAATCACGCCGATTTTAACAACATCATTCGACATTTGCGCCGAAGCCGCCAAACATACTGTACTTGCAGCAATAGCGATGATGCTTTTACGCAAAATTTGTTTCATTATTGTCTCCATTCATTATTGATTTAATTCCGTCTTTTTTCGCAATACACCGGGTCTACTGTCAATGCTTCTTTACTTGATTGCCAAAGCGTCTTACCAAACCACAGTAGGTATTCCAATGCAAAGCAAATTTCATTCCACTTTTTGTCATTGTCCATTGCTTGTACTGCAGGACAGGTTTGTAGACCAAACTCTCAAGAAAAGAACGGATACCCACCTTTTTACAGATCGTCTATGTCTTTAAAAAAGACACATATATGTCTCCAGAAACAACATTGTTATTTTTTCCAGCGTGCGGCGTAATGCGCAAATTCACCAACAACGCCACGACGCATCAGCAGTACGCAAATAATAAAAATAACACCCGTCACAATTGTTACCGACTCACCCAACGCCGTGAACCATGCAATATTGGTTGTCTCAGCCAGCCATTGGCCGATATCACCCAGTTTGTTTTCCAGCATCAGTACAATCACCGCACCGACAATCGGTCCCATGACAGTGCCAAGACCACCGACTAACGTCATTAATATCACCATGCCGGACATAGCCCAATGCACATCGACCAGACTACTCAGGCCCAATACCAGTGCTTTTGTAGAACCTGCCAGACCAGCCAGTGCTGCCGACAAGACAAACGCCAGTAATTTGTATTTGTTAACGTCATAACCTAACGATGTCGCTCTCGGTTCGTTTTCTTTAATCGCTTTTAATACCTGTCCAAATGGAGAATGGATCGTTCGCAAGATGAGTAAAAAGGCAAGCACCGTCACACCCAGTACAAAGTAATACAAGGCCAAATCATTTTCCAGACTGAAATAACCCAGAAACTTGCCACGCGGAATGCCTTGCAAACCATTTTCTCCGCCAGTGAAATCCATTTGCAAAGCAATGAAATAGATCATCTGTGCAAGTGCCAAAGTGATCATGGTGAAGTAAATCCCCTGACGACGAATCGCCAGACTTCCCATGACATAACCGATACCGGCACCAGCGGCTGTACCAATCAATAAACCAACCTCTGTTGGCACACCCCACTCCTTTAATACATGGCCTGCAATATATCCTGCTCCGCCAAAAAAAGCGGCATGGCCAAATGACAGCAAACCGGTATAACCAATCAATAAATTGAATGCACACGCAAACAAGGCGAAGCACAGTAATTTCATTAGAAAGATGGGGTATACGCCAAATGGTGCGGCAAGCAATACAAGCAAAAAAATGCCGTAACCGATTTTCTTGTTCATAGCAATCCTCTTTCTCTGTAACTATTTTTCTTTACCGAACAAACCGGCAGGGCGAATCATCAGGACAACCGCCATAATGATAAATACGACCGTCGCTGAAATTTCCGGATAAAAGACACGCGCCATACCTTCAATTACCCCCAGTGCCAGACCTGTCACAATCGCGCCCATGATCGATCCCATGCCACCGATCACAACCACCGCGAAAACAACAATAATCAGATTGCTGCCCATCAATGGAGATACTTGCATGATCGGTGCGGATAACACACCGGCAAATGCGGCCAATGCCACACCAAAACCGTAAGTCAAGGTCACCATTAACGGCACGTTGATACCGAATGCTTCAACAAGTTTCGGATTTTCTGTACCGGCACGCAGATATGCGCCGAGTTTTGTTTTCTCTATCATGAACCATGTCGCAAAGCATACCGTCAATGAAGCAACAATGACCCATGCCCGATAGTTTGGTAAAAACATAAACCCGAGGTTGGTGCCGCCTGCCAATAAATCGGGAGCCGCATAAGGTTGTCCCGACACACCGTAAGTCGATCTGAATACCCCTTCAATGACCAAAGTCAATCCGAATGTCAGTAACAGTCCATAGACATGGTCAAGCTTATAAATCCAGCGCAACAATGTCTTTTCAATGACAATGCCGAACAAACCAACGACAATCGGAGCCACTACCAACATGACCCAATAATTGAGGCCCAAATACATCAGTCCCATCCAGGCGACAAAAGCGCCCATCATGTACAAGGCGCCATGTGCAAAGTTGATGACATTGAGTAAACCAAAAATTACCGCCAGTCCCAA
>JAATFN010000070.1 GCA_015655165.1 Betaproteobacteria bacterium
AATAAATGATTTTTTCGTTGATTGCGGATAAATCCGCATAACCTAAACCAAGTCTGTCCATGACACCCGGGCGAAATTGTTCCAGCACAATATCCGCCTCGGCAATTAATGGTATTAATTGTTTCTTGGCATCGGCAGACTTTAAGTCAATCGCAATACTTTGCTTGCCGCGATTCAGTAGCGCAAAATTCACACTGTCATCACCAAATTTTGGGACATAGGTGCGCATTTCATCACCTTGCCCGGGGCGTTCGATTTTGATCACTTGTGCGCCTGCCTCTGCCAGAATCAATGAAGCGAGTGGTCCTGGCAGGAGCGTACTAAAGTCAAGAACACGAATGTCTTCAAGTGGCCTCATCATATTAAACCTGCTCTTTATTTTTACGCATCTTGGCAACACGTGCGCGGCGCGCCGGTATATAAGGTTGTTCGCCCAACGCATCAAACAGATGTTGTGTCACATCATAATGATGATGTAAACCACTTTGTTCAAGAAGGGTGATTGGTCCAGTCGGATAACCCAGGCCCAGGCGCAATGTCAAATCAAGATCGTCGGCAGTAGCCAGGCCTTCATCAAGGCGTCTCAATGCCGCATTGTAATAAGGGCGAACTAGGCGATTGACAATGCGCCCTTCGACATCGAAGCATACGGCAACCTTGAGCCCGGCATTTTCCAGTACCTGTTTTGCAGCAGCAAGTGCTGCTTCGGACGTATTGGGTTGACGTACCAGTTCGACAAGATTTGACGGTGCCTGGTCCCCAAGCCTGAACCGCGAGAAGCCCAAGATGTTGGAACCTTCATTTCCACGGCTTTCACCGGTATACACGCCCAGGCATTCAAGACCTAATTCGACAAGAATGGCCAATTTCTGGTCTGCTTGCGCGATTTGTTGCAGTCCTGTATCGGGCTTGTCACCCAGTACAACCACGACATCGGCTTGCGGGCTGTGTCCGTCGGTGAATGCATGTGGCTCTGGAAAAGACTGGCTGTTACCGGTATCTATAATGGCATAGTGCATGATTTAACCTCCAAACATCGCATTGCTGTCGTAGGTAAAGAACCCACGGCCTGATTTACGTCCAAGATGTCCTGCCGCGATCATCCGTTTGACAAGGGGAGGGCATGCAGCGCGCGCTTCATGTGTAATGCCGTACAATGCTTCACATAACAGTAGTTGCGTATCTAGCCCAATCAAGTCAAGCAGTTCAAGAGGCCCCATTGGATAACCCAACGCTTCCTTGATGGCACGATCAATGTCTGCCGGCTCTGCTACGCCAGATTCAACCAGGCGAATGGCATCATTGTTGTAGGGCACCAGAAAGTAGTTAAGGATGAAGCCGGGATTGTCTTTGGTCTTGACAGGACGTTGTCCCATTGCTTCACAAGCAGCCCATGCTTTTTTGAATGTGTTTTCCGAGGTGTTAATACCGGGAGATATTTCGACTA
Source organism: Betaproteobacteria bacterium (assembly GCA_015655165.1). Taxonomy (GTDB): domain Bacteria; phylum Pseudomonadota; class Gammaproteobacteria; order Burkholderiales; family Burkholderiaceae_D; genus Herbaspirillum. Next base: position 1,448 of record JAATFN010000070.1, read on the forward strand.
ACTTCATCAATTGCGCCGGCAGGCAAAAATGCATACCGATAAAGCGGTCATCCCGTCTGGAGCCGGCAGCAATTTCGGTAATCGATAACGTCGATGTATTCGAAGCAAAAAGCGTATGTTCGGGACAAATTTCATTGAGTTTGCCAAACAGGTCATGTTTGACTTTCAAGTCTTCGAAAACAGCATCGATGATCAGATCACACTGTGCCATTTCTTCCAGATTGATGGTCGTATGGAAATTCCCCATGATCCCGACAACTTGTTCTTCTGTGAGTTTGCCCCTTTGTACCGATTTGGCAAAAAAACCGGCTGTTTGTTTCAAAGAACGATCCAGCGCATCCTGACGGGTATCATAGACGATCGTTTTAAAGCCTGCGCGGGCAGCGACAATGGCAATGCCCGAACCCATGGTGCCACTTCCGGCAATGCCGATGGTGTTAATATCACTCATGTCAACTCCTTATTTCAGCAAGAAACTACGACCGATTAACTGGCGATGAACCTGATTGGTCCCTTCCCAGATCTGGGTGATTTTTGCATCCCGCATGAGTCGCTCCACACGAAAATCAGTGCAGTAACCGTATCCGCCGAATAATTGAACGACATCGGTGGTAATGCGCATGGCAATATCCGATGCGCGCATTTTCAAGAGAGATGCTTCAATACCAAAGTCCTTGTCGCCGTTGTCGACCATCTTGGCAACACGCCATAACCAGCCTTCACACATTGCCAG
>JAATFN010000446.1 GCA_015655165.1 Betaproteobacteria bacterium
ACCAACTGGAAGTAGTCGGTTCCAAACTGCGTGACATGATGCCCTGGATCAAAGCCAATAAACTGGTTGATCAAACCAAGAATTAATCGGTGAGACACGTTGTAAGCAAAACCCCTGCATACGAAGTATGCAGGGCTAAATAGTCGTGTCTGTTAATTGTGTTGTGTTATTTTGTGCCGAAAATACGATCACCTGCATCACCCAGCCCCGGGATAATATAAGCATGTGCATCAAGATGTGAATCGAGTGATGCGACAAATACTTTGACATTCGGGTGGGCTTTTTCAAAAACTGCGACACCTTCAGGTGCGGCAACGAGTGCTAAAAAAATAATGTTGTCATCTGTCACACCACGTTGCTTTAATACATTCACAGCATGGACTGCCGAATTGCCGGTAGCTAACATCGGGTCGCACAAAATAATGGTGCGGTCTTGTAAATCCGGTAGGCGTACAAGATATTCGACCGGCTGGTTATTGCTATTGCGATACACGCCAATATGGCCTACACGTGCTGATGGAATGAGGTCGAGCAAGCCATCACTCATGCCAATACCTGCCCGTAAAACCGGGACGACAGCAAGTTTTTTCCCGGCGATGACTGGTGCGTCGAAAGGACCTAATGGTGTTTCGATGGTTTCTGTCGTTAAGGGAAGATTACGTGTAATTTCATAGCCCATCAGTAAAGTAATTTCACGCAACAGATCACGGAATGTCCGTGTGGACGTATGTTTGTCACGCATATGTGACAGTTTGTGCTGGATGAGCGGATGTTCAAGAATGTGCAGATTTTTAAAACGAGCAGGTGATGGCATGGCTTGGCAATGGCGTGATTGAGTAAGCCGGTTCGGGGTGGAAAGGCGAGTAAAGATATCGTCTCTCTCTTTGAACCGGTTGAATAGACATCATTGTACGAATTTTTAGAGGGTGTAGGGACGGATCACAGTTAAAAAATTCATGTATCCGATATTGACAATAGCCACCGTTATTATATTCTGTATACAGAATACGGAATACATAACGAGATTGGATCATCATGTTAAAAATCGACGCGCCGGTGCAGCTCATAGAACAGGTATATGACATTATCCTCAAAGCCATCTGTCATGGCGACTTTCAGCCCAACGAGCGTATTACGCAAGAAGGTTTGGCAGCGCAGCTTGGTGTCTCGCGTCAACCTATTTTGCAAGCAATCCATTTGTTAAAACGGCAGGGGTTTGTGGCTGATGCCGGTAAAAAGGGGATGATGATCACGCCGATTGACCCCTATCAACTGGTTGATCTGTACCAGATACGTGCTGCACTGGATGCGTTGGCAGCACGTCAAGCTGCCAGAAAAATGCAAACACATCCCGACCGGCAAACTGTCCAGGCAGGTAAATCTTTGATTGCTGCCGGTTATGGTCTTGAGAAGAGTGGATCGATGTCGGACCGGATTACTGCAGACATGAATTTCCATCAATGCATTTACCGCATTTCTGGCAACCGGATGATTGAAGAAACCACGGCACTGCACTGGCACCATATCCGTCGTGCGATGGGTGCGATTCTGCAAAGTGAGGTCCGCCCGGGAAAGCAGGTATGGGCAGAGCATGAGGCAATTTTTACTGCCATTATCAAGGGCAATGCAGAAATGGCAGGAGAGCTGGCAAGACAGCATGCAGAAAGTGCTGCTGAGCACTTGGCAAGTGTATTGATGCGTGAAGAATATGCATCAAAGCGTCAACAAGCGTAGTAACAATAAAACCATCAAGGAGACAAAATGAAATTGACAGACCAGCAGTTAAGGGAGTTTGACGAGTTGGGTTATATCTACATGCCAAACTGTTTTCATCAAGAAGAAGTCGCAGTCATTAGTCATGCTGCACGTGACATTTTCGGGCAGCAGCGCGAAGAAATCTGGCGCGAGAAAAGCGGTGCACCAAGAACAGCTTTTGCATGTCATGAATACAATGAAGTATGTAAAAGTCTTGTGACCGATCCCCGCTTGGTTGAACCGTTAGAACAACTGTTTGGAGAGCAGGTTTATGTGCATCAATTCAAAATTAATGCCAAGGCTGCTTTTACTGGTGAGGTGTGGCAATGGCATCAGGATTTCCCGACTTGGCACAAAGACGATGGCATGCCTGAACCGCGTGCGATGAATATCGCGATATTTCTTGATGATGTCTTGCCGATTAATGGCCCATTGATGATTGTGCCGCACAGTCACAAGGCAGGTGCATTGGCTTCGGCACATGATCTGGAAACAACCTCCTATCCATTGTGGACACTGGACAACGAGACTGTGACCGAGATGGTCGAAAAAAACGGCATTATTGCGCCCACAGGAGAT
>JAATFN010000392.1 GCA_015655165.1 Betaproteobacteria bacterium
AATCGATGCCGGTAAAAATGCATTCACACCTCGCACCCAGGACGCCATATCACGCACAACCTGCGTGTCGAAATGTACTACCTGCTCCAATGCATGTACACCCGAGTCGGTTCTGCCTGCACACACCGTGGCAATGTCTGTACAGGTAAACTGTGCAAGTGCTGCCTCCAGACGATTTTGTACCGTCTGAGCGTGCGGCTGGATTTGCCATCCCTGCCAGGAGGCGCCGTCATATTGCACACCCAATACGATACGTTTGTTTGGTTCTTGTTGCACCATGCCCACACCGGTTCTTTTCTAAAAAAACAAACGGGCGCCCGTAATGCGGCGCCCGCCATCGAGAATTGCCAAGCATACTATACCAAGGCATCCATCATTTCACGTGCACGTGTTGCCAATGCTTCATTGCCGCCGTTAATGACTTCTTCAAGCAATTCGCGCGCACCTTCATTGTCGCCAATTTCCTGATACGCTGCAGCCAGATCAAGCTTCATATTCATCTCGACACTAAATGCATTCTCTTCTTCCTGGTCTGCATTATTGGCACCTTTTTCAGGTGGCAGATCAAGTTCGAGCCGCTCGTCTTGTACCACGTCCGGTTTATTGTCCGAAGCCAGTGACTGAACCGGTGCTGGTAAGTCTGGCGTTTCAGCAACAACAGCATCCTCGCCTGTACCAACAGTTGCAGACACGTTCGTGCCATCATTAATATACGGCTCTTGTCCCTGCTCTGACACACCGCTATCCAACTCCAGATCAAAGTCGATCTTGTCAGCCAGATTCGGTATTGGCTGTATCGCCCGCTCATTGATCAATGCATCATCTGTTTCAGCAAGGTCGCCCACATCAAATGTCAGGCCACCAGCCCCGGATGATTGTTCTGGCAACCCGATGTTCGTCTCAGGCAACCCTGTTGCCGGTACTGCCTCGTTGGCAGAATCCAGATCGCCTTCCTGCCTTTGTGTATCAGCAACATTGTCGGCGCCTATTTGTCTACGGCGCCATGCAAATAAACTACCGGCACCCACCAACAGCAACAAACCGCCAACAATCGGCCATGTCAGCGGATTACTTCCGGCGTTGGCAAGACCGGCCTTGGCTTTAGCCGCAAAAGGTGCCACAGATGTCCATGCACCCTTGGCAACAGCCGTCGTCTTTTCCCAGAAAGAAGCCGTTTTATCCGATAATTCGCCGGCTTTTTCCTTGATCTCTGTCACACGATCAGAGTCGCCTGACGTAACTGCTGCACCTTGATCATCTACTGCGACGTCAGGAGCAGGCACGGCTGTAGCCGTTGCCGCATTGCGGGCTTGTGCCAACGCCTGGTTTTTGATGTCGAGCAGCTTTTGCAGCTCGGCAACATTTTTTTCCAGCTCTTGAACACGTGAGCTGGCTTCGGCTGTGGCTTTGCCTGCAGCAATTTTGTTTTCAGTTACCGCTGCAGCACTGGTATTCGCGCCAATTTTCCCATTGGCCCCGGTACCGGACTTGGTTAATGTCAGTTTGTCCTGTGGCTCGGTTACTGCCGGTTTGTTTTCTTCGACTTTTACAGCAACCTTGCCTTGGGCACTTTGTACTGACCCAACAGGTTTTTTCGCTGCATCTGTACCCACTTTACCGGCTAACTGGTTACGGTATTCGTTAAAGTCGTCGGTATGCGCAATCACCACACTACGGGCTTCTTGTGTATCGATGCCACGTGCAGCCTCAGCCGTCGGTAGTGCCAGTATCTTGCCGGCTTTCAAACGATTGATGTTGTTGTTGACAAACGCGTCCGGGTTGGCCCGGTACAGTGCGATCATCATCTGGTTTAACGATACCCCTTTAGGTTTATAGTGCAATGCGATTTGACTCAGCATGTCACCATGGACGACATTGTGGTCTCCCGATGTAGCAATAGGCGATTGCGGCGCTGTTGCCGCCGTATTACCTGCCACTGCTTTGACTACGGGCTTTTGTTCTGCAACAGGGGCTTGCGCCGGTGTGGCAGACGTCTTAGCAGCAGGCGCTGTCGTGTTAGCTGCAGCAGCTTGTGCGGCAATGTCACGTTGTGCACGCACAGGGTCCAGCAAGAAAGAATATTCGCGTAATAAACGCCGACGACCACCGGTGACTTCAATCAGGATATCCACCAATGCAAGATTGATCGATTGCGCGGAAGTGACTTCGATAATGTCCCTCGCACCAACTTGCTTGATCGCAAAATTCAGTGACGAGAAGACCGGGTCGAATGTAATTTTCGCATTGGCAAAGTCGTCCGGTTTAGCGATGTTTGCCACTAACGACGCGCGTTCGCGATTGGACACATTGGTCAGCTCGATCTCGGCTTTTAACGGCTGCCCAAGAGAAGACAACACGGTAATCTTGCCTAATCCGGCAGCGTGAACAGCCATCGGTAAAACAAGCGTGGCCACAGCAGCCACACTGGCTGCCTTTCCTACTATTGAGATTTTTTGATATGTATTCAAGGACATATGTGTATAGTCGTAGAAAAAACTTTTCGGATGAGACATGCGTATTGTAAACCACAGCCACCTGTAAACACCTTTTACTCCGGATAAGGCTGCCATTCATCTTCGTCATCAGGGGCATCCAAAACGCCACTACGATAAGCCTTACCTTGCTGAATCACAAGCGATCTTGCTTTTGACTGGTTAATATTACGTACTGTTACCTCATCAGGAATAGTCAAAATCCGGCCAACGCGCATGCGGTTGATATTATTGCCGACAAATGCCGACGGATTGGCCTGAAATATCGCCACCATCATCTGGTAGAGTGATATGTCGTCCCCTTTGAAACGACTGGCAATATGGCCCAACACATCATCTGACCTGATTGTATACCGGATACTCTCCGGCACCGCCAGTTCAGCTGCACTCTGCGGCACAAATGGTTTGTCCGGCAATGTAGCCCCTGTCACCCGAAATAAAGCACTGTTGTCCTCAATCCCGGCAACAGCACTACGCGTGCGTTGTGGCCTGTTGGGCTGCCCATCAGGCGCTGGCGGATCAATAAAGAGGGTGTATTCACGCATTAACCGCGACGATTCGCTACTTAATTCCAATAAAATACTGACGGTCAGCCTATCCATGGGCTGCTCGGAACTGACCGTCACAAAATACTCGCCATCACGTTGCATCACACCGAACTTTAATGAAGCTAGAACTGGATCAAACGGCACATTCGCACGTTTGAATGCTTCTTGCGAAGCCAATTTTACCGACAGGTCCGTACTTTCTTTTGGCGTGACCGCAACAATATTGATTTCAGCCTGTAAAGGCTGCCCCAGATGGGACTGCACGGCCAACTCTCCCAATGCAGCAGCATGCGCCGGCATGGCAGTACAACACATGACAAAACAAAATGACAGGCTGGTCAAACGGGACAACCGATCGATGGGAGATGCAAGCATGTATATGGCCGTAAAAGAAGTTTCCGGTTATAGAAAACTGCAATAACACCGTCTATCGCTTACTGTTCAACGCAACACAAACTGATTGGATCCGATTTGACAAGCGCGTGGTTTTCAACATAGCACCAAGCTAAAAGCGGTGCAAGTAAACCTGTGCACATCTGATACGAAAAACCCGCCAGCATCCGGAAATCGGATAACTGGCGGGTGTTCGTTGTACATTCCCAACAATCAGGCGCGATAAATCAATCTTCCAGCACGATACGCAACATGCGGCGCAATGGTTCTGCAGCCCCCCACAATAACTGGTCACCGATCACGAATGCCGAAATATACTCTGGGCCGATGTTCAACTTGCGCACACGCCCGACGCCGATTTCAAGACCACCAGTAATCGCAGCCGGTGTCAGTTCCTTGACAGTCACGGCACGATCATTCGGCACCCATTTAACCCATTGGTTGCCTGAACGAATGATTTGTTCTATTTCAGCCAATGGCAAATCGCGTTTCAATTTCAATGTCAGTGCCAGACTATGGCAACGCATCGCACCGATACGCACACACAAACCATCTACCGGCACGATTTTGGTGTTACCCAAAATCTTGTTGACTTCAGCCTGGCCTTTCCACTCTTCCTTGGATTGGCCATTCTCCAGTTGTACATCGATCCAGGGAATCAAACCACCCGCTAATGGCGCACCGAAATACTCGGTCGGGACATCTTCGCGGATTGTTTTGGCAACCTTGCGGTCGATATCGAGAATTGCCGAAGACGGTGTTGCCAATTCTTCTGCCACTGCCGCGTTGATGACACCCATGCCTTTCAACAGTTCGCGCATGTGGTTCGCACCACCGCCGGACGCTGCCTGATAGGTCATGGAAGACACCCACTCCACCAGATTTTCCTTAAACAGCGCACCTACACCCATTAACAGGATGGAGTTGGTACAGTTGCCGCCGATGAAGTTTTTTACGCCGTTTTTCAACGCACGCTTGATCACATCCTGGTTGACAGGATCCAGCACGATGACGGCATCGTCTTTCATCCGCAAAGTGGATGCCGCATCAATCCAGTAACCGTTCCAGCCTGCAGCGCGCAATTTCGGAAAAATCTCGGTCGTGTAGTCACCACCCTGGGATGTAATAATGATCTCGCATTTTTTCAGCGCATCAATATCATTAGCGTCTTTCAATGTCGTTTCGTTCTTCGCAAACGCAGGTGCGCGACCACCAACATTCGATGTCGAAAAAAACACAGGTTCAATATGGTCAAAGTCTCCTTCTTCCTGCATGCGTTGCATCAGGACAGAGCCCACCATTCCACGCCAACCTACAAGACCAACCAGCTTCATCATGTTTCCCTATTTGATGTTAATTGTACGACCTCTGTGAACTACGATTCATTATGCCAATGCACGGATTACTGCATCCCCCATCTCTTTGGTACCGACTTTGGTGGTGCCTGCTTCATAGATGTCAGGTGTACGCAAACCTTGCGCCAAGACTTTTTTAACCGCCGCTTCAATACGCAATGCTTGCGCTTCCTTGTTCAAGGAATAACGCAACATCATTGCTGCCGATAGAATCGTCGCCAATGGATTGGCCAGATTTTTACCCGCAATATCCGGTGCAGTACCATGCGATGGTTCGTGTAACCCCTTGTTGTCGGCGTTTAACGATGCCGATGGCAACATACCGATCGAACCGGTCAACATGGCTGCTGCATCAGACAGAATATCACCGAACATATTGCCTGTGACGATCACATCGAATTTCTTTGGCGCACGGACCAGTTGCATGGCCGCATTGTCGACATACATATGTTCCAATGTGACATTCTGATAGTCTTTATGCACGTCTGTGACGATATCTTTCCAGAACTGGAATGTTTCCAGTACATTCGCTTTATCGACACTGGTCAAGTGCTTGTTACGCTTTTGCGCGGCTTGAAACGCCACGTGGGCGATACGACGGATTTCACTCTCGGCATAACGCATTGTGTCAAAACCTTCGCGTTCACCTTTGAATGGACCATCGGGTGCTTCACGCATACCGCGCGGCTGACCGAAATAAATATCGCCGGTCAGTTCGCGGACAATCAAGATATCGAGACCGGAGACCACTTCCGGTTTCAGTGTCGAGGCACCTGCCAACTCGGGATACAAAATCGCCGGACGGAAGTTGGCAAACAAACCAAGGTTCTTGCGCAAACCCAAAATCGCTTGTTCCGGGCGCAAAGCGCGCTCCAGTTTGTCATATTTCCAGTCGCCTACCGCACCGAACAACACCGCGTCAGCAGCTTTTGCCAGGCTTAATGTCGCCTCCGGCAACGGGTGGCCAAAGGCATCATAGCCGGCACCGCCAACAGGTGCTTCTTCCAGTTCGAACTGTTCGTCCAATGCGTTTAATACACGCACTGCTTGTTGCATAATTTCCGGACCAATGCCATCACCAGGCAAAATCGCAATCTTCATGTTATACCGTCGTCAATTTGAAAAAATAAAACGCAGACCCTAGCGCATGCCGGTCTGCGAAGATGCTACACACCCCGATTAAATCGTGTTGGCCAACCAGGGCTGTTCAAACAAATGGCGCTCTTCAAACGCACGGATTTTGTCCGCTTGTCGCAATGTCAGACCGATATCATCCAGACCATTGAGCAGGCAATATTTACGGAATTCGCCCACTTCAAACGGGTAAGTTTGACTGCCGTTGGCAGTACTGATGATCTGTTTATCCAGATCGATCACCAGACGAAAACCGGGAAACGCTTTGACTTCATCAAACAGTTTGTCGATTTGCAGCTCGGGCAGCACAATCGGCAAAATACCGTTCTTGAAGCAGTTATTAAAAAAGATATCCGCATAACTTGGCGCGATAATGGCACGGAAACCATATTGGTCCAGCGCCCATGGCGCATGTTCGCGGGACGATCCGCAACCAAAATTCTTGCGGGTCAGTAAAATGGAGGCGCCGGCATAACGTGGCTGGTTCAAGATGAAGTCCGGATTGATCGGACGTTTGCTGTTATCCATACCCGGCTCGCCGTGGTCCAGATAACGCCACTCGTCAAACAAGTTGGGGCCAAAGCCGCTACGCTTGATCGATTTCAGGAATTGTTTTGGAATGATCGCGTCTGTATCAACATTGGAACGATCCAGGGGTGCTACCAAACCATCATGGACAATAAACTTATTCATCGCTGTCTCTGTCTTGCCGGCATAACCCCGTTACCCCGGCCAGACACCGTTTCTTTCTGAGTTGAATTTATAAAGAACGCACATCCACAAAGTGACCTGCAATACCGGCAGCAGCTGCCATGGCAGGACTCACCAGATGCGTACGACCACCCGCACCCTGACGACCTTCGAAGTTGCGGTTCGATGTCGATGCACAACGCTCGCCTGGCTCCAGTCGGTCGGCATTCATGGCCAGACACATCGAACAACCCGGCTCACGCCATTCAAATCCGGCATCCCTAAAAATCTTGTCCAGACCTTCGCGTTCTGCCTGCTCTTTGACCAGACCGGAGCCCGGTACCACCATCGCCAGCTTGACGTTCGATGCACGATACTTGCCACGCACAACCGACGCTGCAGCACGCAAGTCTTCGATACGTGAATTGGTGCAAGAACCGATGAAGACTTTATCGATACGAATATCCTCGATCGGCATATTCGGTGTCAAATTCATATACGCCAGGGCCTTTTCCATGCCGTCACGCTTGACCTGGTCTTTTTCTTTATCAGGGTCGGGAATACGACTGTCTACCGACACCACCATCTCAGGTGATGTCCCCCAGGTCACTTGCGGTTTGATCTCTGCCGCATTTAATGTAACCACCAGATCGAATTTCGCACCAGGATCGGTATGCAAAGTACGCCAATAGGTCACAGCACGATCCCAATGCGGACCCGATGGTGACAGAGGACGTCCTTTCAGATAATTGATTGTCGTATCGTCCACAGCAATCATGCCGGCACGTGCGCCAGCTTCGATGGCCATATTGCAGACCGTCATACGGCCTTCCATGGACAACGAACGGATTGCCGCACCGGCAAATTCGATCGCATAGCCTGTACCACCAGCTGTACCGATCACGCCAATCACCGCTAAAACGATATCTTTTGCGGTAACACCAACAGGCATGTAACCATCGACTTGTACCAGCATGGCTTTGGATTTTTTAGCCAGCAATGTTTGTGTTGCCAGCACATGTTCGACTTCGGATGTACCGATACCGTGTGCCAGACAGGCAAATGCCCCATGGGTCGATGTGTGCGAGTCGCCACACACAACGGTCATACCCGGCAAGGTCGCACCTTGTTCAGGGCCGATGACATGCACAATCCCCTGCCGTTTGTCATTCATACCAAAGTATGTCAGATCAAATGCTTTGGCATTGGCGTCCAGTGTCTCGACTTGCAAACGCGAGACGGGATCTGCAATACCATTGGCACGATCGGTTGTCGGCACATTGTGGTCTGCCACGACCAGATTGGCCGAATTACGCCATGGCTGGCGGTTAGCTAGCTTTAAACCCTCGAAAGCTTGAGGGCTTGTCACTTCATGAAGCAAATGGCGGTCAATGTAGAGGATGGCGGTACCGTCATCTTCTGCATGCACGACATGAGACTCCCAAAGTTTGTCGTAGAGCGTCTTTAACATGGTGCGAATTGTAAAAAGCGATAATGTCGTTGAAATAGACTTAGATTATGCCACAAACCACCTGTTTTTCAGGATGAATCATTTGCGTGTCTCTTGACTAATGCTTGTTCACGCCCCTGGTTTGTTCGTATAAAGGCATCACCCGTGTGGCATAATCGGTCAAATCGGCAATCCGGTCGTCTCTGGACGGATGGGTCGATAAAAATTTGGCAGGCTCGGCGCCACCCAACGTACCCATTTTTTGCCACAAGGTGATTGCCGCTCTCGGGTCATAGCCGGCACGTGCTGCCAACTCCACTCCGATACGATCGGCTTCGGTTTCGTGTGAACGCGAGTTGGGCAACCCCATCAAGCCCATATAGGCGTATTGCCCGCCTTGCTCGCCCACGTCACCCAGACCGAGTATTTTTGAACCGACAGAAATCAAGGTGCCGGCTACAGCTTGTTCGGAAGCACGCTCTCTGGCGTGTTCGCGTAAGGCATGGGCAATTTCATGTCCCATGACAGCGGCCAGCTCCGCATCGGTGATGTTCAGTTGATCAATCAAACCGGTATACACTGCCGATCACGGCGATCAGCACGGCCATGCCCGCGGTGACGATCTGCACGAAGCGCCGTCCGCCGAAGAACGCCAGGTACGGCGGGAGCTTGATCCGGTAGTACTTCTGGTAGAGCAGCGCGGTCACGATGCCGATCACGATGCCGCCC
>JAATFN010000180.1 GCA_015655165.1 Betaproteobacteria bacterium
GACTCGAAAAATGCCTCTTGCAGCACATATCCCCGCTGACGATCCATTTGCACAATGTCAAACAACGCAACCGCATTTTGCGGTGTATTTTTCGTGTAAGCTTCCAGATGCGGTTCCGGATAAAGTTTACGCAAGTCGTTTAACGATAAGTCACCCAACAATACACGCCCTAACACTGTTGCATGCGCAGGCAGGCGTGTACCAACATTGACTGCACTTACAAAGGCTGTGGATGTTACCGCTTTGGCGATATACACAATTGAACGGCCATCACGTACAACCAGGTTACATGGGTAACTGACTTTGTCACGTAACCCATCCAATAACGGACGACCGATCTCGGTTAATTCCAGTGACGCCAGATATTCGAAGCCCAATCGTAGAACAGCCATGCCAAGACGATAATCACGCCCACTGTCATTACGCTCGACAAATCCCATACGCTCTAGTGTTGTCAAAAGACGAAACACCGTTGAGCGTGGAATATTCAGGCGTTTGGCCAACTCGGGCGCCGTAAGTGTTTTCCCTTGATGATTGAATTCACACAGCAACCGCAATCCGCGTTCAAGTCCCGGAACCAGATACTTGTCCTGAACTTCTTCCTCTACTTGATCTAATTTCGTCATGATTTTTTAACCTAACTAAGATGCTGACTAATGGCATTTGCTACGACTTCCGGTTTTTCGACATAACAGGCATGCCCTGCGCCATCAAACAACTGAAACGGTAGATCAAACTCTTTTGCCAATCTTGCACTATCTGATGGTGTGGTGACGACATCGGCACTACCGCAATAAACGGATGCACAATCTGCCGCTGGTGCATAACGATGAATATCGTCACCACACAATAGATGGACTGCCTGGGTGTATCCTGCCGTATCCAGCCATTGCATATTCCAGCGTATCCAAGCTCTTGCCTGTTCACTGGCTTGCTCTGATAGAAGACGTCCCGATCTGGTTTGTGCCATACCAGCGGCACCCAATGTATTTAACGTATCTAACCGTTCTTTTAATACCTGTTGAGACTTCTCTGCCTTTGCTGGCGAACCATATCCTTGTGCAGGGCTCATCAACATGAAATGCTTTGCATATGGGGCCGTACCACGCTGCAAATGCATGTATGCAGCCCCCATTAATGCCCCCAGAGAATGCCCCACCAACACACATTCTTTAATATCCAACGCATTGAGAAACGCATATAAACGTTCTGCATAATCAGTTGCTTTTGGATGCGACATTGTCAGATGTGATGAACGGCCATAACCCGGTGCATTCCATGCAATAACATGTGCTTTTTTTTCAAGCTTCATTGCACAATCCAGCCATGATGAAGCGCCTGAACTGATACCATGCAACAAGACAACAGCCTGGCCAGCACCGCAACTACGGTAAGAAACAATATCTTGACCAATATTGACGATGCTTTCGGCAAAACGTCGTTCCAACAACGTCAGGCGTTCTTTCATTGCATCGGAATAAAAAATAGGCGCACGTTCATTCATCATACTTACCGTTTGATAGACGCTAGAGGATGATCTGGCGGGTAAGTTGGTGTAACCGGTTTTTTCGATCCCAACATGACACACATCAATGCCTCCTCATCACCAACATTGATTTCACCACGATAGACACCCGGTGGAATGGAAACGACATCACGATCAGTTAAAACGGTTTCATAATATTCACCATCTTTTTCCAACGTTAATTTGACCTTGCCACGTAATACAAAAAATACTTCTTCAACATCCACATGCAAATGGGAAGGACCTTCGTGCCCTGGTGGAATCACCATTGTCGAAAATGTAAAGTGTTCCGAAGGAACAACGTTATTATCGGAAGCAACACCTGTCCCACCAGTGCCGATATAGCGCATTTGTGCACGGCCATATTTAGGATCGAAATCAGCCTGGAATTTCAATGCATTCCAGTCATATTGACGTGTTGAATACCGTGCAATACGTGTATTCATCCAATCCTCGAAGGAAGCACCTTCCGGTTTTTCCCAGGTACGTTTAACGTTGTTTTGTTCAGATAAATCAGACATCGTTTTCTCCTTGTTTTGCTTGTAAAGCCATCATTGGATTTACGGCTACTTTCAACATATCAATGCAGGACAAAGCCGCCATTAACTGCCATTAACTGACCAGTAAAAAATCGTGATAGGTCAGATAAGGCAAATACGACTACACCGCACACATCTTCGGGTAATTGATTTCTTTGTAGTGCGCGCTGGTCAAAATACGTTTGGTGCCGCGCTTGGGGTACATATTCCGTGGCTTCAACCAATGTCAAGCCGGGAGCAACTGCATTGACAGTAATATTGTCTTTACCCAGTTCACGCGATAAAGAACGTGTCATCCCAATGACCGCACTCTTACTGGCAACATAAGCCAGTAAATTAGGGGCTCCCCAAAGGGCCGTATCAGACGACAAATTGACAATGCTGCCACGGCCAGAATCACGTAATGCAGGTAAACAGGCATTTGTCATCAGCCATGTACCACGTACATTGACATCCATGACACAGTCCCACATGTCGATTTCAAGCTGTTCACTGCTGCGTCCACCAGAATTGGTAATGGCTGCATTATTGACCAATCCATCAAGTCCTCCCAGCCATGCAACAGCCGAAGCAGCGCAGGACTTGACAGATTCAGGATCAGCCAAATCAACCACAAAACCTGCCACATCCAAACCTTGTTCACGCAAGTCGGCCACAGACTGATGTAGCTTGTCTTCCAGAATATCAGCCAATGCGACTGTCGCACCTGCTTGTGCAATTGTCTTGGCGAATGCCAGCCCCAAGCCACGTGCTGCACCCGTAATCAGAATGCGGCGACCTGACAGGATAAGATTTTTTTCAGCTGTCATCCGATTTTCCTTAGATAGTTGTGACATGGACTTTAGGGATGTAATGCAGCACTTTGTGCTCTGCCCACACAACAACACCGTAGGTGACAACACCAATGAATGTCAGTGCACAAATTGCAACAAATACAGCTGCCGTATTTCCTTGTCCTTCACTATCAACCAACAGATAGCCAAGTCCTTGATTACCGCCAACGAGTTCGCCGACAGTCACACCGATGACTGCCAATGTCGAACCAATACGTAATCCGGAAAATAGAGCGGGCATGGCAGATCGGAACTCGACC
>JAATFN010000419.1 GCA_015655165.1 Betaproteobacteria bacterium
CGAAAAACATGTCTACCTATGGCACCAACAAGGCCTTTATTCCTTGTGGTAACTGGTCACACGTTCGACTTCGTTTTTAGCACCCAAGAAAACTGCAACACGTTGGTGCAGCTTCTCGGGCTGGATATCGAGAATGCGTTGATGCCCATTCGTTGCAATACCCCCTGCTTGCTCGACTAACAACGCCATCGGATTGGCTTCATACATCAAACGCAATTTTCCTGGTTTGCCTGGGTCACGAGAATCTGCCGGATACATGAAAATACCGCCACGATTCAAAATGCGATGTACATCGGCCACCATTGCCGCAATCCAGCGCATGTTGAAATCTTTTTGCCGCGGGCCATCTTCACCTGCCAACAATTCGTCCACATAACGTGTGACAGGCGGATACCAGTGGCGTGCATTCGATGCATTAATTGCATATTCCTGCGTATCTTCCGGAATCATCATATTGCTGTGTGTCAACACCCATGCGCCCATTTCGCGGTCCAGCGTGAAGCCATGTACACCATCACCGGTTGTCAACACAAACATCGTTTGCGGGCCGTAAATTGCATAGCCTGCAGCGACTTGCTTCACACCCGGTTGCAGAAAATCCTGCTCGGTCGGGTCTACCATGCTGTCAGGTGCTTTCAGTACAGAAAAAATGGTCCCGATCGACACATCGATGTCGATGTTGCTGGAGCCATCCAATGGATCGAACAACAACAGGTATTCGCCTTTTGGATAACGATTGGGAATCTTATGGAATGTTTCCATTTCTTCCGATGCCATACCGGCCAGATGCCCCCCCCATTCATTGGCTTCCAATAAAATTTCATTGGAAATCACATCGAGTTTTTTCTGGACTTCACCTTGTACGTTTTCACTACCGGCACTACCCAGCACTTCACCCAACGCACCTTTACCGACAGCATGACTGATGCGCTTGCAGGCACGCCCAACCACTTCGATCAACAGCCGCAATTCGGCAGGAATGCGATTATGCAGACGTTGCTGCTCGATTAAATGGTGCGTGAGACTAATAGGTTTTGACATACGTTTTCCAGTGAATAAAATTAATTTGCTAATGCTTTACTGATGACTTCATGCACATCACGCGACAGATTAGGGGCATCGGCGACATACTGCAAAGCCTGTTGCATTTTTTCCTGCAATGCAGGTGTGAATTTACGCCAGCGATCCAGTGTACGTGCAAGACGTGCTGCGACCTGCGGATTCAAGGCATTTAATGCAATCACCTGCTCGGCCCAGAAGAAATAACCACTACCATCCAATGCATGGAACGCCGAAGCATTACCGCTACAGAAACTAAAGATCAGACTGCGTGCACGATTCGGGTTTTTCAGTGTAAATGCTGAATGCGCCATTAAGGAACGTACCGCGTTCACATCGGTTGTTTTTGCTGTTGCCTGCAAGGCAAACCACTTGTCAATGACGAGTGCCTCGTTTTTGAAGTCAGTATAGAACCGCTTCAATGCTATTGCCTTGTCTTTGGCACTGCTATTGATTAATGCTGCAAGGGACGCAATGCGATCCGTCATATTGTTGGCTTTATCGTACTGCTTTTGGGCCAGAATATGTACTTCTTTATCATCGATCTCGGCCAGATAGGACAACGCAATATTACGCAATCCACGTTTACCTGCAGACGTTGCATCCGGACTATATTGACCGCTGACCTCATTGGCATGATACAACGCCAGAAAATCGTCTTTCAACCGTTTGGCCAAAGTACGCTTTAAGAATTGGCGTGCAATGTGAATGGCTTGTGGGTCGATTGCGGTCATTTGTTCTGCAATCATGGTCTCTGAAGGCAATGTCAGCACTTGCTCACGAAATGCCGGATCAAGCGATGTATCGTTTAATGTCACACGTAATGCAGAAGACAGAATGATATCTTGCTGTGCGCTTTCCAATACCGCATCAACAGAAATAACATGGCCGCTCTGATGCGCTGCCTGCAGGGTTTTGGTCAATACAAGCAAATGACGTAATGCCAGACGTTGCCCGGCTTCCCAGCGATTAAACGGGTCACTGTCGTGGGCCATTAAAAAGGCCAGTTCATGATCGGTATAGTGATACTCAAGTTCGACTGGTGCCGAAAAACCACGCAACAAGGAGGGTGTCGGTGCTTCCAAGACATTCACAAACTCGAACGATTGTTTGGCTGTCGTCAATTCCAGTACACGGTTTGTTCCGCTGGCTACTGTTTCTCCCGCCAGTTGCAAGGGCATGTCTTTTCCTTGCGCATCCAGCAACCCAACTGTCACAGGAATATGAAACGGCAATTTCTTGTTCTGACCGGGTGTCGCAGCACAAGACTGTGCCAACATTAACGTTGCTGTTTTTTTATGTGCATCATAGGTCAACTCGACATTGACTTTTGGTGTGCCAGCCTGGCTATACCAGCGCTCAAACTGGCTCAAGTCGCGCGCGTTCGCATCTGCCATCGCAGCACGAAAATCGTCACAGGCAACAGCATGTCCATCATGACGCTCGAAATATAAATCCATCCCTTTACGGAAACCATCACGCCCCAATAAAGTCTGGTACATCCGCACCACTTCGGCACCTTTTTCATAAATGGTGACGGTGTAAAAATTATTGATTTCCGCATAACTGTCAGGACGCACAGGGTGCGCCATTGGCCCCGCATCTTCGGGAAATTGTGCCTGACGCAATACACGTACATCATCGATACGTTTGACAGCACGACCACTATCGGTACCGATCATGTCCGCAGAAAACTCCTGATCGCGAAATACCGTCAATCCTTCTTTTAAAGACAACTGGAACCAGTCGCGGCATGTCACGCGGTTACCTGTCCAGTTATGGAAATATTCATGCCCGACGACTGCCTCGATATTGGCATAGTCGACATCGGTCGCAATACGCGGGTTCGCGAGCACATACTTGGTATTGAAAATATTCAATCCCTTGTTTTCCATCGCACCCATATTAAAGTCACCAACCGCCACAATCATGAAACGGTCCAGGTCCAGCTCCAGACCAAAGCGCTCTTCATCCCAGCGAATGCTGTTTTTCAGCGAATCCATCGCATGCTGGGTTTTATCCAGATTACCCGCTTCAACCCATACTTGCAGCAAGACTTTACGGCCTGACTTCAGTTTAAATTTTTCTTCCTGACAGACGAGTTTGCCGGCAACCAGTGCAAATAAATAAGATGGCTTTTTAAACGGATCTTCCCATTTGGCGTAATGACGCCCGCCAGGTAATGCACCTTCTTCAATCAGGTTGCCGTTGGACAACAATACCGGATAACGCTTTTTATCTGCACGCAGCATCACTGTATATTTGGCCATCACATCGGGACGATCCGGGAAATACGTGATTTTACGGAAACCCTCGGCCTCGCACTGGGTAAAGAAATTACCATTCGAGACATATAACCCCATTAAGGACGTATTTTTCTCGGGCTGGGTAATCGTTTCAATCTCCAGCATGACGGCGTCCGGCGCATCAGGAATACGTAACGTATCGTTTTCCAGAACATACTCGCCCTCAACCAAATCGCGACCGTTTAAACGAAGTTGTACAAGTGTCAACTCCTCACCCGATAAAACAATCTCCCGTTTGGTGTTTTCCGGATTGCGACGTAGTGTCATCCGCACAGCGACGTGCGTCTGGTGTGGATCCAGATCGAACCCCATATCAACTGTTTCGACCAAATAATTGGGAGCAGTGTAATCTTTACGATAAATCATCGGTGGCGTATCTGTGCGCATATGACTATCCAAAAAATGGTAATACGCGATTTTACCCCTCAAAGGGCAACGTTTGGCTTAAATCAGACACAATATGCTGTTATCCTGTGGCATGAAGTTTTTTTAATACACAGCACGTATTGGAAATTGAATATGAAACGCTTATTTGCTTTTATCACCGTCGTAGCCGGGATGCTACTTAGCGGCTGTGCGGCCACAGCCCCCACCACACAAAGCACTGTCACCGCTTTCCATGTCTGGCAAAGTGATGTCAAAGATAAATCTTTTACGTTCGAACGAACCAAAGAACAAGAACAAAGTCTGGAATACCAAAGCTATGAACGCTTTGTTGAAGATGCCCTTTTGCTACAAAGTTTTACAGAAAAAACCGCCAATACACCGGCACACTTTAAAGTGGCATTTGACTATGATGTCCAGAAAAGTACCCGGGTGATCATGCAACCCCGTGAATTTGCCGACCCGTTCTGGTATATGTATCCGCGTCGTCGCTATTACGACCCGTTTGGCTATGATACGTGGCAACCGATTCAAATCGATGTCTACGACCGCCAGTTAAAGCTCAAAATCACCGATACGACCCTAAACAAGGCTGTCTATGAAGTCACTGTCAATAATGTTGGCAGAACCCCGGACCTCGTCAGAATCATGCCATATCTGGTACAAAGTGCCTTCCGTAACTTCCCGGGTCCCAGCGGAGTACCGCAACAAGTCATCCTCGAAGTCGATGAGCGGTACTAAACAATATAGCCCCGGCAATGTCGGGGCTATTGTTTGATCACCAGTACAAAATCACCATCGTCAAGGCAGTAAAATGGTTGATCCGGTCGTTTTGCGCGCCTCGAGATCCGCATGGGCTTGTGCCACATCTTTTAACGCATAGCGTTGATTGATCTGGATACGGACTTTTTCGCTGGCAACCACGTCAAAGAGATCTGCAGCTGTCTTGTTTAATGCTTCACGAGAATTGGTATATGTCGCCAGTGTCGGGCGTGTAATATACAGAGAACCACGTGAGACCAGTTCTGTTAAAGCAAATGGCGGTACAGGACCGGATGCATTGCCGAAACTGACCATCAGACCACGTGGTGCCAGACAGTCAAGAGAACCCTTAAACGTATCTTTACCGATCGAGTCATATACCACCGGCACACCTTTGCCGCCAGTAATATCCTTGACACGTTCAACAAAATTCTCGGTGTTGTAATTGATCACATACGCACAACCATTGGCTTTTGCCAATACCGCTTTCTCGTCGCTACCGACGGTCCCGATCATCTTTACACCCAATGCACGTGCCCATTGGCTCGCAATCGAACCGATACCACCGGCTGCTGCATGAAACAAAATCGTGTCGCCTTCTTTGACATGATACGTCTGGCGCAACAAATACTGCACGGTCATCCCCTGCAATGTCATCGCAGCAGCAGTCTGAAAGCTAATCGCATCTGGCAACTTGACTAAAAATTTGGCAGGAATCAACCGCACTTCCGAGTAGGATCCGTTTGGCCCGGTACCATAAGCGACACGGTCACCAACAGCGAAGTCGACAACACCTTCACCAATGGCTTCGATGGTCCCCGCACCTTCTTGACCTAAACCCGATGGCAAAGGTTGAGGATATAAACCTGTACGAAAATACACATCCACAAAATTCAAGCCACATGCGGCATGACGAATACGTACTTCACCCGGGCCTGGCGCACCAACGTCGACATCGACGTACTCCATGACTTCCGGTCCGCCATGTTTAAAAATGTTGATTGCTTTTGTCATGATGACATCTCCTTATCCTTTGTTCGTATATTGGCTTTTTTGCGCGACAACAAATACATTCCTGCTAAAACGAGTGTGGTGCCGATTAACTGAATCGATGTTATCGGCTCATCTAAAATCGCCGCCCCCATAAAGAGCATCGAAACAGGACCAATCAAACCAGCCATCGATGCCACAGAGGCACCGATGCGCGACACGGCATACATTGTCATCAATACCGGCAACACTGTACAAAACAATGCATTGATGATGGATAACTGATAGACCTCTACCGGCTGGATTAATTCGGCGGGTGTGCGCAAAATAAAATACTGGATGGTACAAATGCCTGCCGAAATACACATCACATAAGACACCAGCCGCAATACCCCCATACGCCTGACCAATTCCCCCGAGTGAATCAGATACAGTGCATAGGCCATGGCTGCTCCCAGTACCAGCACACTACCCAGCCAAACATTGCTGCCGCTGATACGAATGTCATGCAACAAGACAAACACCGTGCCCAGATAGGACACCCCCAAGGCGATCCACTCGATGAAGACGATGTTGCGTTGATAGAAAAAAAACGAAATCAACAGCACAAACGACGGTGTCAAAAACAAAATCAATCGTTCAAGACCTACCGAGATATATTGCAGCCCGAGAAAATCCAGAAAACTGGATAAGTAATAACCGGTGAATCCGAGGAAAAAGACTTTTATCCACTCTTGCCTGGACAAAGAAGGCGCACGATACCCCGTCCAGATAGCCAGAACGATAAACATCGGAAAACAAAACAGCATACGTAAGGTAATGACCATCACCGCATCAACCTGATAACGGTACATTAACTTGGCAACAACCGCTTTGGCAGAAAAAAGAACTGCACCCAGTAAAGCGATCGCCAACCCACCCAAAAAAGCACGACGGGCTAATGCAGAATCGGTTGCTGACATGAATCTTCCCAAAAATGTTTATATGGCAGACAGTATCATGCCTGCGATACCCGACAATACAGTGCCAGCCGGCTTACTTTTTACCAAAAATACTTTTAATCACAGCACGACCGACTTGCGAACCAATACTGCGTGCAATAGATTTAAACATGGCTTCCATCGGTGTCTCGCGTGTACGCCCGGCAGGTGCTGTTTTAGCCTCTGCACGCGCTTGTGACGCCTCTTCTTCCTGCGCTTTTTTCTCTTGGGTACGTTGTTTTAACAATTCATAGGCCGATTCACGATCAACAGCTTTCTCGTAAATACCAGCGACAATCGAGTTGGCAATAATCGCTTGCCGTTCGGCATCGGTAATCGGTCCGATTTGCGAACCCGGCATTAAAATGAAAGCACGTTCGACAATGTTAGGACGCCCCTTTTCGTCAAGAAAGGAAACCAGTGCTTCACCAACACCCAACTCTGTAATGGCTGTCTCGACATCCAGATCGGGGTTCGCACGAAATGTCTGTGCCGCTGCCTTGACCGCTTTCTGGTCACGCGGCGTATACGCACGCAATGCATGCTGTACACGGTTACCCAGTTGCCCCAGTACTGTATCGGGAATATCCAATGGGTTTTGTGTGACAAAAAACACACCAACACCTTTAGAGCGGATTAAACGCACTACTTGTTCGATTTTTTGTAATAACGCTTTCGGTGCATCGGTAAACAGTAAATGGGCTTCATCAAAGAAAAAGACCAGCTTGGGCTTGTCCAGGTCGCCCACTTCAGGCAAGTTA
>JAATFN010000266.1 GCA_015655165.1 Betaproteobacteria bacterium
CCGTACACCGCTGGAAGGATCCGGTACTTGCTGCCTGCCAGCGTAACTATGTACTGGTAATTGCCGATTCATACACCCATTATGACTGGAATTTACCTGGTGGTCAGCCAGGATCCCACCACCCTTTTGGGGCACTTGGCAATCCACGACCCAGTTCACGCCCGGTGCTGGAAAATGATCCGAATGTCATCACCTTCACCAACAAGGTCGGTACATTTGAAAATCGCAGTAATCTGGCCTCATCTCCTACTGGAAGTTTCCAGCATGGCAGTTACTATATGTCCGGACTGGCATATTGGGCAAACACCAACGATATCCGGAAAGATAAAAAAGTACGCGTGCAAACCTTTGTGGTCGACGTCGATGAAAACGGGGATGGCTCGTTGAATTCTTCACGCCAGCCAAGAACCACGCAATTGTATCTGGCTGCCAAATATGGTGGTTTTAAAGATAAGAACAAAGACGGCAATCCGTTTGCAACGACCAATGGACAAGGAAATACCGTCCATAACGATACCGAATGGAGCGACAATACACACAACAAACGCCCCCGCACCTATTTTCTTGCATCCGAACCGGGCAAGATGATCGATGGCATCCAGAATGTCTTCTCTTTTATCAACAGCAACAATGGCGCCTTGTCGGGCAGTACCGCATCCAATACATTGATGACATCCAGTCAAAATAAATCGTATATTTTTCAGTCTGGTTATGAGACACCCGAGTGGATTGGGACATTACGAAAACGTGAAGTTCTACGCAGTAACGATGGCAACATCACTATTGCCACTACTTCATTATGGGAAGCAGGTGAAGTATTAAATACAAAATCCCCTGATAGTCGGCATATTTATATAGGTCAATATGACCAAAATGGTTTTTTTGGTAGTACACCGTTTTTATGGAGCAATTTAAACCAGGAGCAAAAGAATCTACTCAACACCATACCGTATACAACGGATAAGTATGACACGCTTGGTGAACAGCGCGTTAGCTTCCTACGCGGAAAACGTGACGGGAATAACCTGTTTCGCACACAACCCTATTTATTGGGTGACATCGTCAATAGTTCGCCAGTATATGTGGGTGCGGCCTCATCATACATCCAGGATAGTAGTTACCAAACTTTCTACACAAAATCGCTACAACGTAAACCTGCCATTTACGTGGGTGCCAATGATGGCATGCTGCATGCGTTCAACGAAGAAAACGGTGATGAATTATTTGCCTACATTCCCGATGCAGTTGTCAACGATCTCGGCAAACTCACTTCCCCAAAATATGTGCATCATACTTACGTCGACGGTGGCATTGCTGTTGGTGAGGCACTGACTGCCAGCAACCAATGGAAGTCAGTATTGGTCGCTGGCATGGGTAGCAGTACACGCGGCGTCTTTGCGCTAGATGTCACTGATCCCGGGAATATGCCCAACACACCTGCCTTGTGGGAATTCACCAATAAAGATGATCCTGATATGGGACATGTCCTTGGTGCACCTGTCATCGCAAAATTCACGACACAGATCGCACAAAATGGTACGCCGACCTACCGTTATTTTGCCGTTGTTCCAAGTGGCCTGAACAATTATGGCAATGATAGTCAGAGCAACACGAATGGAGACAGTTTTATTTTTCTTCTGGCATTGGATAAGCATCCTGCTACCAAATGGGTACTGGGTAATAACTATTTCAAATGGAAAGCGCCGATCCAGAACCAGCATCTTAAAAATGGTCTGAGTACCCCTACTGTGGTGACATCAGCCCAGGGTGAGGTCCAATTTATTTATGCCGGTGACCTGCAAGGCCACTTATGGCGGTTCGATTTTTCCAAGGTGGCAAAAAACGTATCACTGGCACAGATTGTCAACAATCCTTCGTACAGACGTATCTTGTTTAGTGCGAGAGACAATCAAAACAATGCCCAGCCGATTACAACGCAGCCCAAGGTTGTCTATGGTACAGATGGCGGTTATATGGTGTTGTTCGGTACCGGTAAAAATATAGAATTCAACGATACGTCACCGTCGACATTTGGTACACAGTCTTTTTATGCATTACTTGATGACAAGATAAGCGGCATAGCAAATAGAGGGGCACTGGAAAAACGGGTAGCCGAAGTCATCTCCGGCGGAGAGAACCTGTTGATTCATGGCGCACTCTTTAATTATGGCAGTAGCGGCAATACAAAGCGGGGATGGTATCTCGATTTTCCATCATCGCTATCCACCGGGGAACGCTCTGTGACAGAAGCCGTGACGTTATATGGGACCGTTTTTTTTAATACCTTAATTCCCAGTCAGGATTTATGTACAACAGGCAGCGGAAGGCAATACCAGCTGGATCTGTTAACCGGTTTAACCGCTTATAACAAACCTACCGGCAATCTGTCCCATATCGGTATTTTAAGTGCACCGATCATATTCGAATCAAAAACGGATACCTCGAATCCTGATTCAACGGGTGGCACGACAACCAACGAATGGATCAATAATATTTCATTCGGTTCAGATGGCGGTTATGACAACGATGTCAATGTACCCGGATACATGAATAGCCAGCCTGAGAAACTCAATCCGCAAGATACCGGACGGCTCTCATGGCGAGAAATATTAAATTGGCAGGAATTAAGGCGCAACACCCAACCTTAGGAGGCAAGCATGATGCGTTTGAATCGTGGCTTTACTTTAATCGAACTCATGATTGTGATCGCCATTATCGGCATTCTTGCCAGTATTGCGTATCCCTCCTATCAAAGTTCGATTCTCAAAACACGCCGTGCCGAAGGTAAATCAGCCTTGATGCAATTAATGATGGCACAAGAGCGCTATTATTCTCAGCACAATACCTATATGGCATTTACTGCCGACCCGACTGAAAAAAACTTCAAATGGTTCTCGGGCGACACCGATAAATCCAGCTTTTACGAACTCTCGGCGCAAGCATGTCTGGGTACTGCCATTGAAGATTGCGTGATTGTCAGTGCCACGCCTGGTGGGGAGTTTGTCAATCGTTCATTCAAAGATGCTGTCTGCCAGACATTGACATTAAATAGCCGGGGACAAAAAGGCGCTGCGGGCAAGACAATCCCGGATTCACCCCAAGAGTGCTGGCAATGAAAATACAACCAGCGAAAGCGACAATCGGCACACGCGGCTTTACATTGCTTGAACTGGTCGCGGTCTTGTCGATTGCAGCAATTTTACTGTCTATTGGTGTCCCCAATTTTTATGGATTTATCCAGAATCAACGTATCGTCACCATTACTAATGATTTCTTTTATGCATTGAATCTGACACGCTCCGAAGCATTAAAACGCGGGCAACGTGTTGATCTGGTCCCCATTTCCAGACAAGACTGGTCACAAGGCTGGATGATCTTTTTAAATCAGGATAACCTCAAAGAACGACGTGCTGATGATAAAACCAGCGTCATATTTGAACATGCGTTAACGGTCAACGGACTTGACATCAAAACACAGCTCACCGACAACAGTCATCAATATATCGCTTACAATGGTACCGGTCGCTCGCATACAGATCAGAATGCACAGCAACCCCAGTTGGGCGTATGGCAATTTACCCTCAACAAACAAATCAGACTGGTAAAAGTAGGTTTTCTGGGCCGGCCGCGGGTGTGTAACCCGGTTGCTGACCCTAAAACCTGCCAATTCAACAATACAACCGATTGATCAGGTCACACATGACCTGGCTCGGTCAAGTCGGACATGATGTCATGAAAGCGGATACACAAGATTTACAAGCAATGACAGAAGCACTTGAACAGGCGCGTTTAGGCATGTTCACAACAACACCTAACCCGCGTGTGGGCTGTGTGTTGATGAAAGACGGCATCGTCATCGGACGTGGTTTCACGCAACCTCCAGGGGGTAACCATGCTGAAATTCAGGCACTGGAGAATGCCCGTGCCAATGGTTACGACCCTAAAGGCGCCACAGCTTATGTAACACTTGAACCTTGCAGTCATTTCGGACGTACACCACCTTGTGCCAACAGACTGGTCGATGAAGGCATTCGCCGTGTTGTATCTGCCATCACCGACCCCAATCCACAAGTTGCCGGTAAAGGTTTGGCCATACTGAAATCTGCAGGTATTGCAGTTCAAAATGGCCTGATGCAAGAACAGGCCTATGAAATGAACATCGGTTTTTTCACGCGCATGCATTATGGCAAACCTTGGGTACGCTTAAAAACAGCGATCAGCTTCGACAGTAAAACAGCCCTGCACAATGGCCAAAGCCAATGGATTACTGGCCAGGCGGCCAGAGATGATGGCCATGCCTGGCGTGCGCGTGCGTGCGCGATCTTAACCGGCATAGGTACAGTCAGAGACGATGACCCACAATTAACTGTACGTGCAGTAAAGACACCCCGCCAGCCACAGCGTATCGTATTGGACAGCAACCTCGAGATCGATCCTGCCGCAGAAATACTGAAAGGTGGCAGTACGTGGATTGTGACTGCCTCCACCAATACACAAAAAATTTCTCGCCTGGAAAACTTGGGCGCGCAAATCATTTATTTACCGAATAATCAGGGCAAGATTGATTTACCGGCATTGATGCAAGAACTTGGCAAACGCCAGATTAATGAATTACACGTTGAAGCCGGTGCACGTTTGAATACGGCATTGATTCAAGCAGGGTGTGTTGATGAACTATTAGTTTATATTGCCCCATTACTCTTGGGGGACGCCCGTCAGATGTTCAATTTACCCGCCCTTGATAAACTCGATGACGCCCTTAGGTTACAATTTCACGAAGTCATGCAAATCGGCGAAGATTTGCGTATTCTTGCAAGATTCCAATAGCTTTTATCAGGATGATCCAATCATGTTTACAGGTATTATTGCTGCAGTGGGCAACATCACTTCCATTCACCCATTGGGTACGACTGCCGACGCTGGTGTGCGTTTAACCATTCATGCTGGTGGCCTGCCAATGGAAGATGTTGCCTTGGGTGACTCCATTGCCTTAAACGGTGCATGCATGACTGTGATCGAAAAAACACCCGACGGTTTTACTGTCGATGTCTCCCGCGAAAGTCTGAACTTGACGGTCGGTCTTGACCAGTTGAGTGAAGTCAATCTGGAAAAAGCATTAACACTTTCGGAACGCCTGGGCGGGCATCTTGTCTCCGGTCACGTTGATGGTTTGGGCACAGTGCAGTCATTCTTGCCAGTGGGTGAATCATGGGAATTGGTTATTGCCGCACCTAAAGCACTGGCCAAATATCTTGCCTACAAAGGTTCGATTGTTGTCAACGGTGTGTCGTTGACCGTCAACCGTATTGACGACCGGGCAGATAGTTGCCATTTTTCAATCAACCTCATTCCCCATACGATTGAAGTGACCACATTGCGTCATTTGAAAGCTGGTAGCAAGGTTAATCTGGAAATCGACATGATTGCCCGGTATGTTGAGAGAATGCTGTCCACATCTCATCATTGATCATTTATCAAACATATCAACAAGTTATAAAAAAATTCATTCTCAACACTTCTCGTCTCAAATGATACCGTCGTACTGACGGTATTACGACGCAATAAACAGCATACCGTCATACCAATTACCAATCTATAAAATCCGCTACGCAGCTACTCAAAATGACTGATCGTGATAGTTTAATATCTGCATATCGCCACGTCTGGAACCAAAACATGGCGCTTTGGCGGTCAGCGATCTTCCTAAGTGAAATTAGCCGATTAATGAGGCAGTGCGTCGTGGATTAGCATTACCGATGATGTGCGGCGCAGTCGGCTCCACTTATATGGAGGGATTTCAATACATGCATTTATTTTTATCGGGCAACCGGTGCTGTTGTTCAACTTTGAATGTGTTTCTGTTTAAAGCGGTGAAAGAAAATTGATATGACCGTAGACGACCTTTTTGAAGAGATACGTTCCAAATATATTACTACGTTAGAGCAAGCTTTAACGAACCCGGATGCTGTACATGTCGAACCTGCGTTCAGAAACAAAGATGGAACGGTGGCAGTAGAAGGAAGGTTGGCTCTGCCATACCGGGCAGATTGTATATACAAATCAGGGCCAAATGCAGGAAAGTCAGGACGGGTAGATTCAACATCGCATTTGATGTTCGATCACATTCAATTTGATTTAAATGGCGCATCTATCGTCATTTCTTCATTTAGTTGGGATTGGCTCACAATAAAAGTAGCAGGTATTAGCAATGAAACGTGTGACGCTGCCTTAAAACACTGGTTTTTACGTTGGTTTGATCCTGATGACCAGAATAAGGCTGACTCAAACGGCTTATTTAATGTTGTTCATTTTATGAGCGACCCGGTGAGCACATCTGATGGGTATTATGCAGTCAACATTGATTTGGGATCATCTCCTGTAGATGCCCTCAATGATCTTCTTTTTGTATTAAGCGATGCGCGTGCCTCTGACATCATATTATTTTGAATAAATACAGTATGTCAGCAATCCCGATCGAGACCATCATTACCGGCATTTAAAAGACAAACACCCCGCATACAGAAGTAAGCGGGGTGTTTGAGGAATAAAAGCCTGACGATGACCTACTTTCACACTGGTTGCAGCACTATCATCGGCGCGAAGTCGTTTCACGGTCCTGTTCGGGATGGGAAGGGGTGGTACCAA
>JAATFN010000091.1 GCA_015655165.1 Betaproteobacteria bacterium
CAGGCCAATACACTTGTACAAAGTGTCGATGTTTTTACATTGGCCGTTGACGGCAGCACATTGCCCTCGGAAACGCAGCAGGGCCAAGAGTCTCAGGCAGTTCAGTCACACATAAGTGCAGACAAACCTTTGATTGCAGCTCAACGCACATCTTCCCCGTTGATCGCATTACCACGCGAACCGGCTCAGTCATCGAAAGATGATGATTTCGAGGCGTATTGAATCGGGTGCTAGTGTCGTGTTTGTTTCACAATTGTCGGGCCCGCGTGCGACAATGTGTTAGGATAGTCCAGACTGGAATGCAGGCCTCGACTTTCTTTACGGCGTAATGCACTTTCGACGATCAACGAAGCGACTTCGACCAGATTGCGCAGTTCTAATACATTGTGGGTCATGCGGAAATTGGCATAATGCTTGTCGACTTCTTCACCGAGCAAACGAATCCTGTGCTGCGCGCGTTCAAGGTGTTGATTGGTACGTACAATACTGACATCATTCCACATCAAGCGTTGCAGTTCATCCAGATTATGTGCAATGACAGCTTCTTCATCGGCATCGTTGACGCGTCTTTTATCCCAGTCTGGCAATGCCAATGATGGTTGTTGATCTTGCAATGTGATGTGTTGTGCCGTTGCACGGCCCAACACCAGACACTCCAATAAGGAATTACTAGCCAGACGGTTTGCGCCATGTAAACCTGTATAGGCTGTTTCGCCAACAGCATATAAACCGTCGATATCGGTTCTGCCTTGTGTATCGGTCATGACCCCGCCACAGGTGTAGTGGGCAGCTGGCACAACCGGAATTGGTTGCGTTGTTATATCGATACCGAATTCTTTACAGCGGGCATAAATTGTCGGGAAATGTTCTTTCAGAAAAGCGGCAGGCTGATGGCTGATATCAAGATCGACATGATCCAGGCCATGTTTTTTCATCTCAACATCAATTGCACGTGCGACGATGTCGCGCGGGGCTAACTCGGCACGTTCATCATGGTCCAACATGAACCGTTTGCCTGCTGCCGTACCGGCAGACAAGGGCAGTTTTAATAATGCACCTTCACCACGTAGCGCCTCGGTAATTAAAAACGACTTGGCATGAGGATGATACAAACAGGTGGGATGGAACTGGATGAATTCCATATTTGTCACACGACAACCTGCACGTGCAGCCATGGCAATACCGTCACCTGTCGACGAGTCGGGGTTCGATGTATGCAGATACACTTTACCGGCACCGCCTGTAGCCAGTACAGTTTGTTGTGCTTCGATCATGATGATGCTGTCATTGGTGATGTCTTGTACATAGGCACCAAGGCATCGGTTTGGGCCTGGAATGTGCAGGGTATGTGCCGTTATCAAATCAATGGCACAGTGATCTTCCCAAAAGGTGATGTTTGGATGCGCACGTAGTTTTTGTTCAAGCGTTGTTTGTACCGCATGCCCAGTGGCATCTGCTGCATGAATAATACGACGCTGACTATGACCACCTTCCCGGGTCAGATGAAATCCCAGCTCGGCGGATGCATCTTCGGTAAATGGTACACCTTGATCGATCAACCATTCAATGGCTTGCCTGCCGTTTTCGACAATAAACCGGGTTGCCGCTTCATCACAAATACCAGCGCCAGCAATCAATGTATCTGCGATGTGCTGCTCGATGCTATCGGCGGAATCCAGTACTGCAGCAATGCCACCTTGGGCATAATTACTGGCGCCCGTTGATAGCTCGGCTTTTGAGATAATGACGACTTTGTGAGTGGAGGCAAGATGCAAAGCAACGGATATACCGGCTAAACCGCTGCCGATAATGGCGACATCGAATTTCATGGGAGATAGAAGTACATACAGATGAGAATAGGAGCGTTTGATTTTACTCTTCTATGCTTGCGCGGGGATATGCAAGAAATAATTTCAGCTCTCTTGCGCGGTGTTGCCACGCAAGAGGTGCATCATCTTGATTTAGACAATGACAGGTTTGATTTTTGCGGCAGCTTGTTTGGCACGAACGCGTGCGACTGCGACGTCTTCGCCAACTGCCAGTGCAACACCCATGCGACGACGAACAAAGGACTCCGGTTTTCCGAAAAGACGGATGTCGGTGCCGGGAATACGCAATGCTTCGGCAACACCTTCAAACGCGATACCTTTTGCATCATGCTGGCCATAGATGACAGCAGATGCAGCAGGATTACGTAGTGCAGTGTTCACAGGTAGTCCTAAAATCGCTTTGGCATGCAATTCAAATTCGCTTTGCCACTGGCTTGCCATGGTGACCATGCCGGTGTCATGTGGACGCGGGCTCACTTCAGAGAACCAGACCATGTCACCCTTGACAAATAACTCGACGCCAAACAGACCCAAACCACCTAGATTGGTCGTGACTTTTCTGGCGATGTCGCGCGCTTTATCCAGTGCGGCAGGATGCATCGGATGAGGCTGCCAGGATTCAACATAATCGCCTTTGACCTGAATGTGGCCAATCGGATCACAAAAGTAGGTGCCGATCTCGCCGGTTTCATTGACGGCACGCACCGTCAGCAAGGTGATTTCATA
>JAATFN010000386.1 GCA_015655165.1 Betaproteobacteria bacterium
AACAGCTGAAACACTGGCAAACTCGATCCTGTCCCAATTTCCGTTACAATTCAAAAAACTCCGCCTTCCCTTTATCGATACCCCCGATAAAGCTGAGGAAATCACACGTCGCATCAATGACACAATCCATATCGACGGTAAACAACCCATCGTATTCTCGACACTGGTCCAAGCCGATCTGGGCGTCATTATTCGCAAGGCCAATGCCATGCATATGGACTTGTTTCATACCTTTGTCGCGCCATTAGAGAAGGAACTGGGGGTTCAATCGCTGCATACCGTCGGGCGTAGCCATCAAAGCGCAGATTCCGAGAAATACAACCATCGTATCGAAGCGATTAACTATTCGCTAGCCCATGATGATGGCCAATCCAACAAGAATCTGGCCGCAGCCGACGTCATTTTGGTCGGTGTGTCGCGCTCCGGAAAAACCCCTACCAGTCTATATCTGGCGATGCAATATGGTATTAAAGCTGCTAACTACCCATTGATTCCGGAAGACTTTGAACGCGAGAAATTCCCACCCAGTCTGTCACTATTCAGAAAAAAGATATTTGGCCTCACGATTTCACCAGAACGATTAGCCGTTGTACGCAATGAACGCCGTCCTGGCAGCAAATACGCGTCACTGGAAAATTGCCGCTATGAAATCAACGAAGCAGAAAAGATGATGAAAAAAGAAGGTATCCGCTGGATGTCTTCAACGGCCAAATCCATCGAGGAAATTGCCGCAACCATCCTGCAAGAGATCAAGCTCGATACCAATAACTAAGACCCATACCGGTATACCGGCAGACAGCCTTTACGCTGTCTGCTGGCGCACCTGTTCAAAAAAGCATACTGCTGCGGCTGCAGCAACATTCAAGGATTCGACCTGGCCCACATGGGGAATTAACACAGTGTCACTTGCCATTGCCAGTAATACCTCACCCACGCCTTGCCCCTCATGCCCCAATAACCAGGCACACGGTTTGGACAGATCGGCCTGATACAGCGTCTTTTGTGCATACGAACTGGTTGCAAAGACAGGCACAGCACTGTCTTCGATCACCAGTGCCAGATCGGCATTTTCGACAATGTCCAGCAAGAAATGCGCGCCCATTGCCGCACGCAACACTTTTGGTGACCAGGCTGACGCCGTACCTGGTGCACAGAACACTTTTTTGATGCCGGCTGCTGCAGCACTACGCAGAATCGACCCCACATTACCCGGATCCTGGATCTGGTCCACTAATACTGCTGACACGGTTAATGGTGCGCGTGCCGGTATTGCTGGTATCTCGATTAACAACAAGACACCGACACCGTTTTCAACCTGACTTAATGCGTGATACATCGCGTCCGGCAAGCAGATACATTTGACAAATGCTGCTTCGCAACGGTCCAGGATGGCAACAACCTCCGGATGGTATTCGGCGCTTTGCGCCACAATACAGTACAGCGGTACGACACCATGCTCCAGCGCCGATTGCACCAGATGCACTCCGTCCAATAGTGTTTGACCGGCTTTACGACGTACCGATGAGCTGGTCGCGAGTTGCTTGAATTCTTTATAGAGCGCATTGTCTCTGGACGTGATGTGCTTCATGCCGATACGATTGTTGCCAGTAATTTTTTCACAGGGGCATAGGATTTACGATGTACAGGGGACACGCCATGCTCTTGTAAACGCGCCATATGTAATGCCGTCGGATAGCCTTTGTGCTGATCAAATGCATATTGCGGATATTGCTGATGCAATTGCATCAGTAATGCATCTCTGGCTGTTTTTGCCAAAATCGATGCTGCAGAAATCGCTGCGACCTTATCATCGCCTTTGATGATCGCCTCGGCGCGCACCGTCATCTTCGGGCAACGGTTGCCATCGATTAACGCCAATGTCGGTGTGACTTGTAATGCCTCGACTGCACGGCGCATCGCCAGCATACTTGCCTGCAGGATATTTAATGTATCGATCTCTTCTTCGGAACATTCTGCAATCGCCCACGCTAGCGCGTGTTGTTTGATCTCGATGGCTAACGCATCACGTTTTTTTTCGTTTAACTTCTTGGAGTCACGCAAACCGGCAATCGGACGCGCCGGATCCAGAATCACTGCAGCAGCAAACACAGGCCCGGCCAAAGGACCGCGCCCTGCTTCATCTACACCGCAAATGATTTCATTGTCATAACTGAACAACGGTAAACTTGATGCTGTATCTGACACAATGATTCCTGACTTCTTTATTCAAAACGATGGATAAGACGACATACAGCCCGCGCACTCTCGTTGGCAGTATCTCGCAACAGCGTATGATGCATATCGGTAAAACGCTGACGTAATGATGCCAGATACACTGCATCATTCATTTGCCACCACAGTGCATCTGCCAATGCGAGAGGGGTTGCAGCCTGTTGCAGCAACTCGGGCACGACAAATTCACGCGCTAAAATATTGGGCAAGCCTACCCACGGCATATAGTTCATATGACGCATGATTTCATATGATGCACGCATCATCTTGTAGGAAATCACCATCGGCTTTTTGTGCAATGCCACTTCCAGTGACGCTGTACCAGAAGCAACCAATACCGCATCGGCAGCAGTCATTGCAACATGTGAATTGCCGAGTATGACTTTCATATTCAGGTTCTCGGCACCTGCTGCATGACGCAATGCTTCAAAATATGTTTTTTGTGCCACACCGGCCATTGGTACCACAAACTGTAAACCAGGCTCGCGCTGCGCTAGAATTTTAGCTGCTGCCATAAAACCCGGTGTGTTGTATTTCAATTCCGACATGCGACTACCAGGCATTACAGCAATCACACGGGTATTGTGCACCAAAGCCAGTGTGTTACGTGCGGCTGGCATATCCGGCACCATCGGAATGATTTCTGCCAATGGGTGACCGACATAAGTCACAGGCACCCCTGCTTGACGGTAAATCTCTTCTTCGAACGGAAAGATCACCAGCATGTGCGACACCGAGCGGATAATTTTTTTAATGCGCCAACCACGCCATGCCCAGATTTGTGGCCCGATAAAATGCATGGTCGGAATGCCGGCAGCTTTCAATTGCTCTTCCAGGCCAAGATTGAATCCCGGATAGTCCACCCCGATGAACGCAGCAGGCCGCTCGGCCAACAACTGGTCACGCAAGGTATTCTGGATACCCTTGATTTCACGGTAACGGGGAATCACTTCAAACAAACCACGCACCGTCAGTTTATCCATTGGCACATGACTGTCGAAACCCAGCTGTATCATGTGCTCCCCCCCGATACCATGTATCCGGCAATCAGGGAGTCTGGTGCGTAAACCGGTCAGAAGACGACTTGCCAACAGGTCGCCAGAGCTTTCGCCAGCAACCATTGCCAGAGAAAGATTATCGGATGATGCCACGGGGAGATGTACTCACAAATTCACGGAACATCCGGATATAGTGTGCTGCTTCCGGAGAATTCTGTTCTTCGGCCACCAAAGCGTCAGTCGCTTCTTCCAATGACAATTTGGTACGATATACAATTTTGTATGCCCGCTTGATCGCCATGATCTGCGCACTGCTAAAACCGCGACGTTTTAATCCTTCACTGTTTAATCCGGCAGGCACAGCACGGTTACCCGCTGCTGTCACAAATGGTGGTACGTCCTGACTGACAGCCGCCGTAAACGCTGTCATCGCAT
>JAATFN010000418.1 GCA_015655165.1 Betaproteobacteria bacterium
CGCCTTACTCACCCTCACACTCTTGCAAACCCGTCAAGTATCCGCCTGGGGCGACCTCGGCCACGAAACAATCGGCTACATCGCGCAAAACTTCGTCAACTCACACACCGCATCCTGGGCTCAAGGCATCCTCGGCGACACCAACTCCGACTACCTCGCCAAAGTCGCCACCTGGGCCGACACTTACAAATACACATCAGCAGGAGAATTCTCCCAACCGTTCCACTACATCGATGCCAAATAATGGCTGTTTTAACGCCAGACTGTATGTGTTGTTTGAGTCATTTAATCCATCGTTAGAGCGGGTATACGAGCCTGTTACACCAATAGAAGGCAACAGGGCAGACAAACCTTGCATTGACTTGGTTTGTCCGGCGTCAGCCGCGTAACGTGCACTGGTATATACCGGGTCATTCGCCAATGCAAGTTGATAGACTTGCATTAAATCCGCTGAGTGGGCGGGTAAACCGACTGCAGCGAATACACCTGCTAACAGTGTGGCGACAAGACGTTTTTGCATAGTGTGGATTCTCCAGTATAAATGTGTCAGTGCATGGGTTGATGCTGACGCATTTGCCTTGTGCGACTACGGTATCAATAAGTCGGCATGGTTGCATCAACCTGTGTTGCCCAAGCATGGATCCCGCCAGTCAGGTTTGTGACATTGGTAAAGCCTTGGCGTTCTAAAAAACTCGCTACTTGCATACTTCTGGCGCCGTGATGGCAAATACAGACGATAGGCTGATCTTCTTCAAGCTCGGAAAACCGGGTGGGAACCGTGTTCATCGGGATCAATGTCGATGAAGCAATATGACAGGTTTCAAACTCCCAAGGTTCACGCACATCCAATAATAAAGGTGTGGGACGATGCGAGTCAGTCATCAAAGCAGCCAGTTCAGGTGCGGTAATGTGTTCCATAACAATACTTAAAATGTAAAGTGTGACGTTGTCACGCGGGTGATCAAAGGTTTAACCAGCAATTCAAATACGGACTTTGTTTCGTAAGTGTTGTCATCAATGCGTGTGATGACCTGGAATGTCATCACAGGTTCTTCACCAATAATCGCGCCAATACGGCCCCCCACTTTTAATTGTTTCAACAATGCATCCGGTACGGCTGGTAGTGCGCCGGAGATGACGATGACATCATATTGCGTTGGACTGTCGGCGTTGCTCCAGCCTTCTGAGCCGTCACCCAGAACAACATCGACATTCTTGATGCCATAGGCAGACAGGTTTTGTTCGGCTAGCGCACGTAATGTCGGATCAATCTCAACAGTTGTGACATGTTCGGCCTGATGGGCCAGTAATGCCGCCATGTAACCCGAACCGGTACCAATTTCCAGTACACGCTCATGCGCTTGCACAGCGACTTCTTGCAAAATACGCGCTTCAACCTTTGGTGCGAACATGTATTCACCGCCGGGTAAAGGAATTTCTGTATCGAAAAAAGCTAGATTCTGGTGTTCGGCTGGAACAAAAGCTTCGCGTTTAACGACAGTCAATAAGTCCAGAACATTCTTTTCCAGAACATTCCATGGACGGATTTGCTGTTCGATCATATTAAAACGAGTTTGTTCGGTATTCATGGCTTAGGCTCAATAACGAAGGAAAAATGGCATTCTATCAAAGGCTGCATCAATTCTGGGGAGTAGTTACATGTTCCGTGAACCATTTTTTTCTGGCCCATTGGGCAAAATCATCCAAATAGGTATAAATCACAGGCACCACCACCAATGTTAGGATCGAAGAAGTAATAATGCCACCAATGACCGCTTGCCCCATAGGGGCACGTTGTTCGGCACCTTCACCTGTACCAAATGCCAACGGTATCATCCCGAAAATCATGGCAAGTGTGGTCATCAAAATAGGACGAAGACGTACGTGAGCCGCCTCTAGCAAGGCTTGAGCTCGGTCCATGCCAGCCAAACGCGCCTGATTGGCAAAGTCGATCAGCAAAATCGCGTTTTTGGTGACCAGACCCATCAACATGATAAAACCGATAATCGAGAACATATTGAGCGTTGATCTGAACATCATCAGTGTGAAAAACACCCCGATTAATGTTAACGGTAAGGAAGACATAATCGCAATCGGCTGCAAAAAGCTGGCAAATTGGGATGCGAGAATCATGTAGATAAAGATAACGGCAAGTAACAATGCCCCCAGCGCATAGCCGATCGACTCATCCATCGACTTGGTCGATCCGCCAATCTGGTAACGATAGCCGTCTGGCCATGCGATGCTGTCGAGTGCTTGTCTGACTTCGGTGTTGACAGCACCAGCTGAACGACCAATCACGTTGGCAGACAATTCAACCTGACGGTTCAAATCCAGTCGGGTAATGTGGTTGGCACCCCATGCCGGTGTGATATCGGCAACTTGGCGTAAGGGAACCATCTTGGCAGAACCGTCACTGTTGAGTTGGGTACTTGCTAACATCAAACGCGACAAATCGTCGATCGTACTGCGGTCGCTTAATGCCAAGCGAACATTGACATCATAGGTCTCGTCGTCAGGTCCACGCCAGTTGCTAGCAGCAGTGCCTGCCAACAGCGGGCGTAAAGCATTGCCGATTTGCGCCACACCAATACCCAGATCGGCACCAATATCACGCTTGGGTTCAATGGCGATAATCGGTTTCTGAGCTTTTAAACTGGAATCGGTATCGACAATACCAGGAATCTTTGCCATCTTGTTTTGTACCAGATTGGATAGGCGCAGCAATTCTTCCAGATCGTTGCCCAGTAAACTAAAGCGTACTTGTTTGTTGTCGCCACCCACGCCGGTTAAAGAACCGACATTGGTGATAGTCACACCGGCGATCTGGCCTAATCTCGTGCGTAACTCTTCGGCAATCTGGCTTTCCGATTTGTCGCGCTGTGCCAACGGTTTCAGACGTAGAAAAATCGATGCATAATTTTTCCCCTGTGCTTCACCGGTATTGATTGTGCTATAGGTATCGGTAATTTCCGGGAACTGGCGTAGTACCGCTTCAACCTGATACAGTTTGCTTTCAGTCAATTCCAGAGAGGAGCCCATTGGCGTATAGAAAGTCACGCCACTTTCCGAGTAGTCCGCATCCGGTACAAACTCTGTACCTACCAGACCAGTTGCAGGCATTGCTAACCCTGCAATAAAGCTGATGATGGCCAAGAAAAGTGTCGATTTTCTATGGACTAGCGACCATTTCAATAGAATTTGATAGATATTGGACAGCCATTGCACACCGTTTTCGAATACGTCAAGTACTCGACCAATGGTTTTTCCATATAAGCTGTGTTTGTTGCGCGTACTGCCATGCGCATCAGGGTCATACCAGATGGACGAGAGCATCGGGTCCAGCGTGAAAGAAACAAACATCGAGATCAGGACAGCAGCGGCTACCGTCAGGCCGAACTGGTGGAAAAAACGTCCCATGATGCCCCCCATAAAACCTACGGGCAAGAAGACCGCGACGATACACAACGTGGTTGCCAGCACAGCCAAGCCGATTTCTTTTGTACCTTCCAATGCGGCTTGTTTATGGGTTTTGGTTTCCCCGTTGTCTTTCATACCGGCATGGCGCACAATATTTTCCCGCACCACAATGGCATCATCGATCAATAAACCAATACTGAGGGACAAGGCCATCAGCGTTAACATGTTGATGGTAAAGCCGAACAAATACATCACCAAAAATGTGCCAATCAATGCAATTGGTAGCGTCAATCCGGTAATGACTGTCGAGCGCCATGAATTCAAAAATAAAAATACGATCAGAATAGTCAGTGCGGCACCTTCTAATAATGTCTGACGGACATTGGACACACTGTTTCTAATCTGCACCGAGTTGTCTTTCACAATTTCCGCTTTTAACCCTGGATACTGATTTGCCAGTAGCGGTGCCAGGTCTATTAGGGCGTTGGTTAAACCATCAACAACGGTAATCGTATTTTGCCCCTGGGCTTTACGGATATCGAGTGCCAAGGTTCTCTGTCCGTTATACAGTGCCAACGACTCTTGTTCTTCCTGTCCATCAACGATGTTGGCAATTTGTCCGAGTGTGACAGGTTGTCCTCCACGGTGGGTGACGATAATGCGTTTGAATTCTTGCGGGTCTTTAATACGGCCTTTGATCTGAACGATACGTTCTGCATCCGGCATACGAATGGCGCCAGCAGGTAACTCCTGGTTTTCATTGGCGATAGCAGCAATCACTTGATCTACGCCAATGCCCAGTGCTTCCATGTCGGCAGGTTTGACATAGATATTGATTTCACGGTTGACACCACCCACCAACTCGACAGAACCCACGCCTCTGACATTTTCCAGTCGTTTCTTGATGACTTTATCTGCAATGGTGGTGAGTTCTCGCAACGACCTTTCTCGTGTACCGGGTGCATTGGTGACTGCGATAGAAAACACAGGCTGATCGGCTGGGTCGAAGCGGGTAATGCCTGGTTCGTCTACTTCACGACGAAAACCGGCTCTGACGAGTGCGACTTTTTCGCGAACATCCTGTGCAGCTGTTGCCGCATCGATGTTTAAATCAAACTGGATGATGACGACTGACAAACCTTCGTAGGAATGTGATGTGAGGGCGTTAATACCGCTAATCGTATTGACCGATTCTTCCAGTTTACGTGTCACATCAGACTCAACGCTCTCGGGGGAGGCGCCCGGATAAGGAGTTTGAATAACGACAACCGGAAAACTGACATCGGGAAACTGGTCGACGTGTAAGCGGTTATAAGAAAATAATCCCAATACAACCAATGCCAGCATGACCATGGTGGCAAAAACAGGATTATTAATGCTAACACGCGTAAACCACATGGATGATTCTCCTGTTACTTGACTGAACTATGCGCCATCGACGTAAAGCATCAGACAGGGTAGATAAAAATGCAATCGGTCAACAATCGGGATACTTGTTATTTCGCACTATTGCTAAAATGTACAGGGGTGCCTTCTTTTAAGGTGCCAAGATTCGATTTGATAATTGTCGAACCGGTAAAAAGTCCGTCAAGAATTTCGAGTGCCACACCTTGTTCCGTGATGCCACGCATACCGACTGTGACATCATGGCGTGCAATTTTATTGTTCTCGACTGCATAGACATAAGCCGTGTCATTTTCCTGATGTACCGACATTTGCGGTACTGCCAGCACATTGCTTTTCTTGGAGAGCGTCAATGTTGCCTCGGCAAACATCCCGGCACGTAATAATCCTTGTGGGTTATCGATACGGATATAGACCAAGATAGAGCGTGAGCCGGATTGTGTCGCCGGGTTAATACGCGCTACCGTACCTTTGATCGGTGCTGCTAGGCCTTCGACATTGACAGAGACTTCCTGACCTAGTGCAACATTCATAATGTCACTGGTAGGAATGGCAGACTCGAGTTCCAGTTGGCGTAAATTGATAATCTCGAGCAATTTGTTATCTGTGGAGACTTTTTCTCCAGGTTGTACGGTGCGGCTACTCACCAAGCCTGTAATCGGGGCACGGATTGTGGTGTCTGTGACGGCTTTTTGGGCGACATCGTGCGCACCCACAGCAGAGTCAACATTCGCGCGAGCGATCTGGTATTGTGCAAAGCCAGTATCGAATGCATTTCTGGAAATAAAACCTTTATCCAATAATGCTTGATTGTTGTCACGCGTTTGAGTTGCGATATTTAATTGTCCTTGTGCTGCTAGTAATGCCCCTTTGGTTTGCGCCAGACGTGCCTGATGCTC
>JAATFN010000051.1 GCA_015655165.1 Betaproteobacteria bacterium
CGAGAAAAACAATTCGAATGGGGCTTGGCCGGCGCGGTTGTACTGAGCTTTATCGGTGTTGCACTGCTCTTGCGTCCTTCTGTGGACAATAGCCAGTTCTTGGGCGCCATGGTCGGTCTGGTTTCAAGTTTTACCACCACACTTGTCTTTATGCAGGTACGCAAATTAGGGCAAATGGGAGAACCGGAATACCGCATCGTTTTCTATTTCTCCATCACCTGTATCTTGCTGGGGCTAGGTGGCTGTGCGTATCTGGGCATTATCCCGTTCACCCATAATCTGACAAGCTATCCACTGTTACTGATCCTCGGTATGGGAGTGACATCTACCATCGGTCAAATGGCCATGACCCGCGCCTATCGTCTGGGCAACCTGTTCATTGTCTCCAACTTGCAATACTCGGGCATTATCTTTACCAGTTTACTAGGTATGTTGATCTGGCAAGACACGCTGGACTGGATCGGCTGGGCAAGTATTAGCCTGATTC
The DNA here is from genome assembly GCA_015655165.1 of Betaproteobacteria bacterium. Classification (GTDB taxonomy): domain Bacteria; phylum Pseudomonadota; class Gammaproteobacteria; order Burkholderiales; family Burkholderiaceae_D; genus Herbaspirillum. The sequence goes on from JAATFN010000051.1 coordinate 488, forward strand.
TGGCAAGCGGTCTCGTCTCGACGTTTTACAACCACCGTGCACAACAAACATCACTTAACCAAAAAACCAAAGCAATGCTAGCCTCATCCGGGTAACACGATTACCTGAATGCACATATCGGGCAGCGTGAACAACAGACGCGCTGCCGCTTTTGATCCTTTTTGACTGATTACTGCCATGCAATCCCTCTGGATGCTTCTTGCTGCTTTCGCTTTTGCCATTATGGGTACTTGCGTCAAACTCGCCTCGGAATTTTACTCGGTTGCCGAAATTATCTTTGCCCGCGGACTCTTTAGTGTCGTGACGATCTACATCATCATGCGCCTTCAAGGCGGCACCCTAAAGACCGCCTATCCCAAACAACATGTGTTGAGAGGTTGCATAGGCGTATTGTCGCAGTGGCTCTGGTTTTATTCATTTACGCTGTTACCTGTGGCCATGTCCACCACCTTGAATTACACTTCGTCGATCAGGATTGCGGCCATTCTTTTTGGTATTACTTGGCTAAGAGACAAAAAACCTTTCGAATGGGGATTGGCCGGCACCATTCTCCTCAGTTTTATCGGTGTCGCGCTACTGCTGCGCCCATCGGTTGATCCAACCCAATTGATTGGCGGCACCATCGCCTTGTCATCGAGTTTTATTACGGCCATGGTTTTTTTACAGGTACGTAAACTCGGTCTGATGGGTGAACCGGAATACCGCGTTGTCTTTTATTTCTCGGCCATTTGTACGCTCGCAGGCTTATTGGGGTGTCTATATCTCGGTATTGTCCCCTTTGCCCACAATCTTGATCTGCATGGCCTGCTACTGATTCTGTGCCTTGGTGCATCTGCCACAGTCGGCCAGATGACGATGACACGCGCATATCGTCTGGGTAACACATTAGACGTCTCCAACTTGCAATATTCCGGTATTGTCTTTACCAGTATTTTCGGGATTGCCGTCTGGCATGACAAACTCGACTGGATCGGCTGGACCGGTATTGCGATCATTATTGCCAGCGGCATGTTCTCGACGATATATAGCCAGCGTGCATCGCGTGCCATTAAAAATGCAGACGCAAAAGTATGAATGCATTTCTGTTACACTAATACCCCATCGGCAGTACAGCGTTGTTCGCTACTGCCGTTTTTTCACACACCTATTTATTCATCATGCAATCGCTCTGGATGCTTTGCGCGACTTTTCTGTTTGCCATCATGGCCGCGTGCGTTAAACTTTCTGCCGACTATTACAGTACCAGTGAGATTCTCTTGTGTCGCGGTTTGTTCGGCGTATTCTTTGTATTGACATTAGTACGCATCAATGGCGGAACACTCGCCACTTCCCGTGCAAGCAAACACATTCTACGCAGTATCATCGGCGTCATTTCGCTCTGGATGTCGTTTTATGCAATTACGCTTTTACCGTTGGCAACAGCAACCACCTTGAATTACATGTCGCCCATCTGGATTGCATTAATCCTGTTTGCGATTGATTTCAGACAAGGTAAAAGGCATTTCGACTGGAGCCTGGCGTTCACCATCCTGTTAAGTTTTATCGGTGTCACACTATTATTGCGTCCATCCATTCATGCCGATGAATTAACAGGCGGCTTGATTGCACTCATATCGGGCATATTAACTGCCATTGCCTACCTCCAAGTCAGAGGGCTAAGCCAGCTGGGTGAACCGGAATACCGGATTGTTTTCTATTTCTCGCTCATCGGTGCCATTACCGGTTTGGTCGCATGTCTTTTTCAGGGCAAGATTCCCTTCTGGCACAATCACCACCCTGTGGGCGCAATACTGATCCTGACAATCGGCGTGACCGCAACACTTGCACAAATGGCACTCACACGTGCGTACCGATTGGGCAACACGTTGCTGACAGCGAATCTGCAATATTCGAGTATTATTTTTTCCAGCCTGCTAAGCATACTCATCTGGAGTAACACAATGGACTGGATGGGATGGGCAGGTATTGCCATCATTTTGATCAGCGGTATGTTATCGACCTTTTACAACTACCACAGAACACTTGCCACAAAACGCAGCATGACCTCAACACATAAGGTACAAGCATCATGACATACACAACGCTTATTTCCAGCAGCGAACTGGCTGCCATTGCCACGACACCGAATCTTGTCATCATTGATTGCCGACATGACCTGATGCATCCTGATGCCGGGCAACAAGCTTACAATACAGGGCATATTCCAGGCGCTTTGTTCATGCATGTCGACCACGCCATGTCAGGCAGCAAATATGATCAACAAGGTATTTTTCAGGGACGCCATCCCTTACCTGCACAAGCCGACTTTATCGCAACACTGCGTACATTCGGCATCAACCAGACAACCCAGGTTGTCGCCTATGATGCCCAGGCCGGCATGTTTGCCGCCCGTCTTTGGTGGATGTTGCGCTGGGTCGGTCATGAAGCCGTTGCAGTATTGGATGGCGGCTTACCCGCATGGACTGCAGCAGGTGGTGCATTATCTACAACCACACCGGCTACAACGCCAGGCACGATCGAAGCACAGGCAAGCCTTGTGAATACTATCAACGTTGACGATGTCCTTACCAATGTCTCCTCACGTACAAAGACCGTCGTCGATGCGCGTGCACCCGATCGCTATCGTGGAGAGAACGAAACCATTGATGCCAAAGGCGGCCATATTCCAAATGCAAAAAACCGTTTCTTCAAAGACAATTTGCAAAATAACGGCCAATTTAAACCGGCAGCACAATTGCGGAAAGAATGGTCGGCCATCATCGATAGTCCAGACACTGCGATCATGCAATGTGGTTCGGGCGTGACTGCATGCCACAACCTGCTCGCATTGGAAATTGCCGGCCTGTCCGGTGCGACCTTATATCCTGGCTCATGGAGTCAATGGAGTGCTGATCCAACACGACCGGTTGCCACTGGTAACTGATGTCATCTACCTGCCCATAAAACACACCTCAAAGTTGAGACTTGGCGTTTAACTTTTGAGGTGTCGTTTGGTGTCGTCTTGCTCTGCTTGTTGATGACACACAGGCTTATCGGTCATTGCGCACACGTATTAGTGTCGTCATCAACGTCAATAACTGCTCCTCCTGATAAGGCTTCCCAAGATAAGCACTCGCACCAAGGGCTTGGGCTTTGTCTTGACGTTTTTTTGCAGTACGTGAAGTAATGACCACCACAGGCGTCAGTAGCATATCCGGTCGTTCACGGACTTTTTCCAGTAAATGGAAACCATCCATACGCGGCATTTCAATATCGATCAACATGATATCAGGTACCATTTTTTGTAATTGCAGTAGCGCATCCATACCATCTTTGGCCAACATCACCGCATAACCTTCACGCAACAACAGCTTTTGCAGAACACGACGTACGGTTAATGAATCATCAACTACCATCACCGTTACTTTTGGTTCATGTATCGACAATAAATCCCCCGCAGGAACAATCGCGACAACATCCTTTCTTTGCATCAGGCGTGCCGGATGCAAAATCAGTACGATCTCTCCCGTACCCAGAATCGTCGCTCCCAATAAACCATTCACACGGGCTAACTGGACACCCATATTTTTAGTAACCACTTCTTTATTACCCAACACAGCATCGACTAATACAACGATAAACTGCTTGCCATTTTTCAACATGACCGCAGCACTGCCATTATTTGTGTCACTATTTATCTTCAACACTCTAGCCAGCGACACAACCGGAATCTCGCTTTCCTTCCATGCATACGTACCGCGATCGACCATATTGCAACCTGCCGCATCTTTAGTGAGCATCACATGCTCAACATACAACGAGGGAATCGCATACGTATTCTCTCCGAGACGCACCAACACCACTTGTGTAACAGCCAGTGTCAGCGGTAGATAAATGGCAAACAACGTACCTTGCCTTTCACGTGTGTCAACTTCTACCCTACCACCCAAGGCCGCCACCTCAGTTCTAACGACATCAAGGCCGACGCCTCTGCCTGAGACCGTCGTTACCTCATCCGAGGTTGACAAACCCGGATGGGAAATCAATTCAAACAGATTTTCAGTGGTGATATTCTGGTCTTCAGAGAGTAAACCGTAGCTGATTGCCTTATCTCTGATACGTTGTAGATTCATGCCTTTACCGTCATCGCCCACCCGTATTAATAGTTCATTACCTTCTGTGCGTACTTCAAGAAATAGATTGCCATACGCGCTTTTACCGGCTTCCAACCGGGCCAAGCGATGTTCAATACCATGCGCGATCGCATTACGTAATAGATGCTCAAGTACAACGGTTATTTTTTCCAGTACACTGCGATCAATTTCTTGGTTGGCACCCAGTACATCCAGTGTGACTTCTTTATCGACTTCCCTTGATACTTGTCTGATTAAACGCTGTAAACGTTCATTGACACTTTTAAACTTGACCATACGTGCGGCCATTAATTCCTGCTGCAAATTGCGTGTGAGACGCGAACGCTTGGCAGCAGACTCACGTACACGACCGACGACCTGCCCCAATGTTTTTTGCAAGGACGCCACATCTCCAAGGCTCTCGGACATCATGCGTGTCAATTCCTGTAATTGCGTCACGCGATCCAATTCCAGTGCATCAAAATAGGTATGCGCCATCTCTTTACGATAGAGGAATTTCAGATGGACATCCGCCTGAATCTCAGCCTCTCTTAAATGCTTTTCAATACGTTCGATATTGCCAGCCAGATCATGTGTAATTTTTTGCAGATGCTCCACGCCGTTTTCGACATGCGATCCGGCAATCGAAATTTCCCCTGCCTGATTCAAGAAATGATCAAGCAAGTTCGCGCGTATCCTGATATGCGCAATCGCTTCTTCACTTTTTTTGGATTTTTTTTCAGCCGACTTTAGCTGATTGTGCCCAGATTCAAGAGGGAGCACATGATCTGGCACATCAAATCTGTCAGGATGTTTTAATGCATCAAACATCAGCAATGCACGATCATAGTAAGCAAGCAACGTATCTACCTGGACATGTGCATCGGCTTCATTTTTCAACAATGCAGCGATCAATCCTTCCAATGCATGCCAATGCTGACCAAATTGCATGGCACCGGTCATTCTTGCACTTCCTTTTATGGTATGAATCGGACCACGTAATACAGACAAAAGCTGCAGATTGTCCGGCGCATCTTTAAACCGCATCAAACCATCACCGATGATGGCAAGCAGATCTTTTCCTTCTTCCAGAAATACCGGCAATAAATCCTGATCAATACTATCTTTTGTCATGTCAGATCAATTCCTGATTATCAGTTTAAAACCATTCATACGCGACATTAATGTGAGTCTGTTTTTAAAATTCCATGTCCATTGTGAAGACTGTTTGCAGCAACACCCAACATCGTAAAACTTTTATGCGATTGACCTTGCAAACGCATTTCCTGCAACCATTCGGCAATCAATACACCTGCATGCTCAAGTAATACATACAGTTCGCTTGACCCTGTCTTGTCCTCTGCAATCCAGCGGTTCAATGTATGCGCAATTTCCATTGCAGCATCCGACATCTCGTTAACACCAGCCATACGGCTTTTGTTTTCCAACATAAGAAAGACATGATGCAATGTCTCGATATGTCCCAAATCTTCCGGTGAAATTCTGGATAACGGTAAAATACAATTGACATCATCAACAATATCTTCCAGTTCACATAAGAAACTATCCAATGCACTATCTGTTACCGAAGGCATTTTTTCCAGTTCGTTCATATCATCTTCAAGAAAAATCTGCTGGGCAATGCTGCTATGTTGTAACAAACCTGCACAATGCAAATCGAAATTCTCTGGGTGTGGCCGCCATACAACTTCAGCACCTTTAACATCGCCAGTCATCAACATGCCGGTCTTTGCATCAAATAACAGCATATTATCTTTTAGGTAGGACATATTCCGGATTTCTCTTGCAAAGAAACTTAAGATGCCCATATTATTCATCATGCACCACAGCTTTTTCCGATCGAACACATCATCACACATCACGACAATCATCTTTTTTGCATAAGCCACTGCTTTATGTGCCTCTTGATAGTTCAGCATCAGAAAAATACTTTCCAGACTATCCAGTAACGCATTTGTTTTATGCAAATGACTGCGATTGCCAGGCGCAAACAACAGTTGTTGCAACAGCTCTTCCAACTGTTGCAAATGACTGAGAATTTCATCTGCCACAATTTTTTTTGTTTTAGTGTAATGTTCATCACCTGTCATTTTTTTCAATGATGCCAACTGTTCGACAACATATTTTTTATCAAAAGATGAAGCCAGCCTTAACGAAGAATCCTGCACCATATTGGAAAAATTGGCAGGTAACCTGTATATCGCGTAAAGAGATGCTTCGACAAACAATAAATTTCTGGTGACTTCCAGTTTGACGGAAAGTTCGCTTCTATTACGAACAATCGATAATGTGCTTCTTCGCAAGACATTGAATAATTCAGCCATGTCTTGACTACCCAACATTTCTCCCTGATCCTTCAGCCCTTCGATGGCTTTAACAAATGATTTTTCGTATTGGGCAACCCCATTCACCACACCGTTCCACATACTTTGCAACTGGTTCAGTTTATCTTTTAAGCTAGCCAGGACAACAGGATCAATACCCATATACCGAGACTGCTTGTAATCGACATCACTCACAGCAGGCATTTCGTAAAGCATTTTTATTTTTTCAACCACTGAATCTTCTTCAGCGTTAACATGGGCGATAAAGAATAACGCATCCATTAACAAAGTCTGATGCAATACAATCGTGCCTGTGAATGATTGCCGTAAATGTTCTGCAATTAACTGGTACAGTTGCTGGACGTAATGATCATTGTCGATTTTTTTTAATGCCACAGATTCCGAGAAACCCAGAACAACACCCCAGAAGGCTCTGCCCTCAAGACTTTCTTGTGCCTCGACCAGACGCCCCAGCAATTTGTGCATCGACAATATATGCGTGCGTTCTTTATTGACCACGCCAAAGTGTTGCATGTATAAACGAAATTCTTTTTCAAACTCACTTTTCAGTAATGCGTAATCGCTTTTTTTATACGGATGCATCTCTTCCAGATTATCTTTTTCAATTAACAACAATTGCGTACTGGATTGTGCATAGTAAAGATCTGCCGGATGAATGCGCTTAGCCTCAACTGCTTCCATCATCTCACGATAATAAGGATACAAATATAAAACAGGAGAATAGATGCCTGATCGTATACTCTCCAGATACTCCATTACAGCGTACATAAAACGGCGCATTGCCAGAGATTTCTTGGTTGTCATCCATGTTGAAAGATTGCCTTTTCCGGATAGGGCAAGAATTATTTTTTTAAACACTGTTTGCAATGCACATTCGCCAATGATATCCAATGCGCCAGCTATGCGGTTCAATAGGGTGATAATGTACCGTATATCGTCGGTATGCTTTTGTTTCCTGATGACCTGATCAATCATCAGTAAGCAATCCGATATGCCGGGGACCAGCCAGGAATAATCGACCAGATCGGGCACTGGAACACGCATAACAAATGATGTTTTAGAACGATATCCCATCATGTCCTCGATGTAAGAATGCGCTATAAAATAGTGACGCGGAACCGCGATGCCGATTCTTTCAACTTTTTGGCAACCTTATCCAATTCAGCATATAAGCCCCGAAATTGCTCGCGACCAGCACCGATTTTCATATTCTCGGTTAACATCAATTGCATTGTTTTGGTTAGATGATTGGCAAACTCGACCTGTGCTTCTGTCGCAGTCGTGATTCCGCCAATCAATTCGGCTAGTTCATTTGAGACACGACGAATATCAGACAATGCCTCACCAGCTGCATCTGACAATTTGGCACCTTCAACCACACCAACCGTTGATTTTTCCATCGCCGACACGGCATCGTGTGTATCGACCTGAATGGTTTTAACCAACGTACCAATTTGCCGTGTCGCGGCACTAGAACGTTCTGCCAGACGTTGCACCTCTTCGGCAACTACCGTAAACCCACGCCCGGCCTCACCAGCAGATGCTGCCTGGA
>JAATFN010000372.1 GCA_015655165.1 Betaproteobacteria bacterium
ACTGGTAATTTTTGCTGTCGGATATGCACTATATTCACTCAGTCGCGTTAAGCCGAACGTGAAATTCTCATCACGTGCTGCATTACCTTTTGGCGTGGTTGGCGGTATTTTTTCGGCACTGTTTGGTAGTGGGGGGTTTATTTATGCGATCTATCTCGCCGGGCGTATTGATGCAAATGACCGTATCCGGGTAACACAATCGACATTAATCGGTTTATCTACGTTAACGCGAGCGGTATTATTTCTGCTAGCTGGGGTTTATGCCAATCCAACGGTTCTTCTGCTGGCTGTGGTGTTGTTACCTGCAATGTTGATTGGCACAATGGCAGGGCGACGTATCACCCTTGGGCTGTCACGTGTGCAGTTTCTGCGCATCGTCAATATCGTCGTTCTTTGTTCCGGGTTGGTACTGGTTGTGAGATATCTGGCAAGTTAACCATATTGGTGGTTTGTCGCTACGGCAATGACAACAATCAGAAATGGTTTTTTTACCGAATTAAAAAATAGTGATGCTAGGGTGGTCCGTTTACGACTTTCGCGGGACATGTAAGGTGAGGGTACTCATTTTAATTATCAGCGAGGGGTTGGAAATGGAACACAGTCGACGCAAGGTGCTACGGCGCCAGTCTTCCGGAGCATTGAGGGGGGGAGCCTTGGTTTGTGCTATCGGGCATATTGTTCTTGGTAGTGTTGGCACTATTGCGCTGATGCCTGCTGGTGCTTGGGCCCAGTCAGCGCCAGTTCTGGCACCAGTCCGTAGTTACAGCATCCCGCCTGGCACATTGGAAGATGTATTGAATCGTTTCGGCCGTGAATCAGGTATTTTATTGTCATTCACGCCGCAAACTACGGCAGGGTTACGTAGTAATGGATTGCAAGACAGTTATTCGGTGCAGGCAGGACTAGAGATGTTATTAGCTGGCACTGGCCTACGGGCGACCAGACAAGCTAATGGCAGTTATTTGCTCTCGCCGTTAACGACAACAGATGGGTCGGAGTTGCCATTGGTAACTGTGCAAGGTGGTAGTAATATGACCGAAACTGCTACAGGACCAGTTAATGGCTATATTGCCACACGTAGTGCAACAGGTACCAAGACCGATACGCCGCTAATTGAGACGCCAAGATCGATCTCTATTGTCACAGCCAAGCAAATAGAGTATCAGGCGGCTCAGTCTGTGAACGAAGCTTTACGCTATACAGTTGGTGTTCGTAACGATTATTATGGACCAAGTACTTTTCAGGATCAGATGATGATCCGTGGTTTTACCACCGATACCTACGTGGATGGCATTGCGGTAATAGATGGTGATGGCGGCTATGATACACAGGCTAACCCGTTGACAGTCGAGCGCATCGAAGTGTTGAGGGGACCTAGTTCGGCATTGTATGGACAATCCCGTCCCGGTGGCATGGTCAATCTTGTCAGCAAACGCCCCACAGAAAAAACAACGCGCCGCGTGCAATTGCAAACCGGTTCATATGACAGGCTGCAAGGAACGTTTGACTTGTCCGGTCCAATAACAGACGATGGCAAACTGTTATATCGACTAGCCGGTGGCGCACGTATTAGTGGTACTGACGTCGATCAGGTTGATGATGATCGTTACTTCATCGAAGGTGGACTGACATGGCGTCCAAAGAATGGTACGGAATGGACGTTGCTGGGGAAATATCGAAAGGATAAGGCAGGGCCACTACAGCATGATCTTCCTGTTGTTGGAACGCGTATTCATAGTGACCTTGGTCAAATTCCGACATCGCTTTTTGTTGGTGAACCTGCATGGAATAGTTATGATCGCAATACAGCTTCAATCACCTCTTTGTTTAGTCACAAAATCAATGATGTCCTGACGTTTAAGCAAAATATGCGGGTGACACATAACGATATTGATATGAAGGACATTGCCATATCAAGTTATTTGGGCAATGGCATTGTTGATCGCTATGCATCCCTGTTGCATCGTACAAAAACTTCCTTTGGTGCGGATCAACATCTTGAGGCCGATTTTTCAACGGGTGCGCTTGAACATAAATTATTGATGGGCATTGACTATCGTTACAGTCAATTAATCAATGGCGGCGGATTTGAATATCTGGATGGGACATTCGATCTATATCACCCCGTTTATGGGGCTGCGATTCCAAATGTACCATTCAATACTGTCACAAGTGAAAAGCTGCATCAATGGGGTGTGTATGCCCAGGATCAGATCAAGGTTGATGGTTTTATATTGAACTTGGGGCTGCGTCAGGATTGGTCCGATATGGAGCAGTTCGACCGTTCTACCCGGGAATCTGTTAACCAAAAAGATAAGGCACTCACCTGGAATGCAGGCGTCGGCTATTTGTTTAATAGCGGTGCCATGCCTTATGCAAGCTACACACAATCATTCGAGCCGCAAATGGGTAGTGGCTGGGATGGTGAAGTATTCAAGCCTACAAAAGGTGAGCAGTACGAGGTTGGACTTAAGTACCAGCCTAAGGATACAAACCTGTTATTAACGACTTCTGTTTATCATCTTGAACAGGAAAATGTCACGACGACGGACGTGAATCACCAATGTGCAAATTGGAGTGATCCACGTTGTGGTTATTATAGTGAGCAAACCGGTATGGTTCGTTCCAAAGGACTTGAACTGGAAGCGCGGTGGCATACAACAAGAGCACTTGAGTTAATTGCAGCTTACTCGTATATCGATACTAAAACTGTCAGAACCAATACACTGGCCAACCTTGGTAAAGAAATTCGTTTTATTCCGCATCATCAGGCCTCGGCATGGGCCAATTACCATTTGCAAAATGGGCCATTGGCCGGTTTGGGAATGGGGGGCGGTGTGCGCTATATCGGCCCGTCTTACGGCAATAGCAGCAATACAATAGAAAATGATCGCTATGTTTTGGCTGATGCGGTATTAAGTTATGACTTTTCTAAAAAATGGAAAGAACTGACTGGATTGCGGTTATCAGTCAATGTCACCAATTTGCTTGACAAAGTGTATGTCTCCACTTGTACGTCGCTCTCGACAGCATCGGCAGGTTGCTATTACGGTTCGCGCAGGAAGGTATTGGCGACCTTGACTTATGAGTGGTAATCAATCGTTGCCAACCATATCGTCTCTTGAAAAGCTTCACCTGAATTGGTGAAGCTTTTTTATTGCCGGCATGCATATTATAAAGAGGAGATGAATCATGATCCGGCATTGTCCGGTAGAATGCCCATTTTTAGCTGTGCACGTCTGCATGTTGCCATGGTGTGGAACATCACTGGACAATTATCATGCGTGGTGCCACAGACCAGCAGGCATAGTAGTAATATCGGATGGCGTCCCAGACGGTCACCAAACGATGCTAGGCAAATCGAGCCTACTGTCATTCCCAAAAACGATGCTCAATGCCCAGCCCAGTGCAGTACCACTCAATACCCATTCGCTGGCAATGGCATTGGTAGTAAAAGCGGCGACCATCACATCGATACCATCAATGACATTGAGCCAGACACACAATAATACGATGCGCCATTGCATCGAACTCATTTTGATGGAAGGGGAGTTGCCTGAATTCACATTGATTGCTCCGACATTAAATTGGCGGTATGCTACTGATCAACCATGATGAGCAAGATGATGTTTTCTCAGTATAAGATGAGCTTGATTCATTTTATGCGCAAGTATTAGCGCTATTTAATCAGTAACGTTATGTTTTTAAATGTTTTTTTAGAATGTAATTAAAAAGAG
>JAATFN010000341.1 GCA_015655165.1 Betaproteobacteria bacterium
AACAGGCAGATCTTCGCTGTCTTGACGGAGAACGAAGCAGAGGAATTTATGACGAGCATGAAGAAAATTGAAGGCAGGCTAAAAACATTACTGGAAGCACAAGAATAACACCGCCACTCTAGGCATATTTGTCACAAAAACGACCTACGATTGTGCAGGCAAATTGGCCAGATAAAGTCTGAGCAATAAAAAAACCTCTGATCATCATAATCAGAGGCTTTTTATCTATGCATGAACCGTCAATTCAATAACGGATAGCAGCTAGCTACACAAAGAGATTATTTTGCACTTACTTAATCAGCGCTTGTATCTTCAACTGCTTCTGTTGTTTCCGGACGATCCAGCAATTCGATGAATGCCATAGGCGCATTATCACCTTGACGGAAACCCATCTTAAGAATACGGATGTAACCACCATTACGGTTCGCAAAACGTGGGCCCAGTTCAGAGAACAATTTGCCAACGATGTCGCGATCACGCAGACGGTTAAACGCCAAGCGGCGATTTGCCAGTGTATCTGTCTTTGCCAATGTCAGAATTGGTTCGACAACACGGCGCAATTCTTTGGCTTTTGGTAATGTTGTTTTGATTGCTTCATGACGCAAAATAGAGACTGTCATGTTACGTAACATTGCCAAACGATGTGACGATGTACGATTTAATTTACGGAGACCGTGACGATGACGCATGATATTTCCTTTTAAGATTACAGTTTTAACCCAGCTCTTCTATCGACAACACGTTGCCGCGGACCGGTGTAATGGATTGGTACTACGGTACAGCTATGCAACAACTAGCGGACTACCGGAGTAGCCCGCTATTATCGCACTAATTACTTCTCTAAACCAGCTGGTGGCCAGTTTTCCAGCTTCATGCCCAATGTCAGACCACGCGAAGCCAGCACATCCTTGATTTCATTCAACGATTTACGACCCAGATTCGGCGTCTTCAACAGTTCATTTTCGCTACGTTGGATCAAGTCGCCGATGTAGTAAATGTTTTCTGCTTTCAGGCAGTTCGCAGAACGCACAGTTAATTCCAGATCATCCACCGGACGCAACAGGATAGGATCAACTTGTGGTGCGCGTGAAGGTGCTTCAGCTGTTGCTTCTGTCCCTTCCAATGCAGCAAACACGTTCAATTGATCAACCAGTACACGTGCTGATTGGCGAATCGCTTCTTCCGGTGTAATGACGCCGTTTGTTTCGATGTTGATGACCAGCTTGTCCAAGTCAGTACGTTGCTCAACACGTGCAGACTCAACAGCGTAGGAAACGCGGCGAACAGGAGAAAACGATGCATCGAGAATAATACGACCGATTGTTTTGTTGGCGTCACCTTACAGACGACGCACGTTGCCAGGTACATAACCACGGCCTTTTTCAACCTTGATCTGCATGTCTAACTTGCCACCTGCTGTCAAATGCGCAATGACGTGATCTGGATTGACCAGTTCAACATCGTGTGGCAATTCGATGTCGGAAGCCAATACGGCGCCTTCACCTTCTTTTTTCAGAGTCAGTGTCACTTCGTCACGATTGTGCAACTTGAAGACGACACCTTTCAAATTCAACAATACATCAACCACGTCTTCTTGAACGCCATCTAAAGAAGAATACTCGTGCACAACACCGGCAATCGTTACTTCAGTTGGGGCATAACCAGTCATCGTCGACAACAAAACGCGACGCAGTGCGTTGCCCAATGTATGACCATAACCGCGCTCAAACGGCTCCATAACAACCTTGGCGTGACCTGCACCCAATGCTTCGTCTTCGATAATACGTGGTTTTAATAAATTACTCATGAAATGTCCTTTTCAATACCCTCGGCTCATTACACCGATAAGGCTGATGGCATTACGAAAAAAGCCCACCGATCAATTGGCAGGCCAGAAAGAAAACTTCTGCATAAAAAAACAGAAGTTTTCAAATAGATTAGCGTGAGTACAATTCGACGATTAACGATTCGTTAATGTCGCCGGCAATTTCCAGACGATCTGGCGCAGCCTTGAAAGTACCTTCGAATTTCTTCGGTTCAACCGATACCCATGAAGGGAAACCAATTGATTCTGCCAAAGACAGCGACTCGGCAATACGTACTTGTTTTTTCGCTTTTTCACGAATCGCAACAATGTCACCGGCTTTCACTTGATACGAAGCGATGTTCACTACGATACCGTTGACAGTCAATGCCTTATGAGAAACCAGTTGACGTGCTTCAGCACGTGTGGAACCAAAGCCCATACGATAGACGACATTGTCCAGACGTTGTTCGAGCAACTTCAACAATGTTTCACCTGTGTTGCCCTTACGGCGTTCTGCATCAGCGAAATAACGGCGGAACTGACGCTCCAAAATACCGTAAATACGTTTCACTTTTTGCTTTTCACGCAATTGGTTACCGTAGTCAGATGTACGCGCACCTGATGTACGACCATGTTGACCTGGTTTACTGTCCAGTTTGCACTTGGAGTCCAGTGAGCGACGTGCGCTCTTCAAGAACAGGTCGGTGCCTTCACGGCGGGATAATTTTGCTTTAGGTCCGATATAACGTGCCACAATATTTCCTTAATAATTATCAATGACGCCACAGCAGCATGCCGCAGCGCTAGTCTGATCAACGTACAATCAAACAGTGGGCTTAAGAACAAAACCCGCCAAAACCAGCATGGCGGGTAACTGCTTTATCATAAAACTGCAGCAGTTTACTACAGAATTAGATACGACGGCGTTTTGGTGGACGGCAACCGTTATGTGGAACCGGTGTCACATCCTGAATCTGGGTAATTTTGATACCCAGATTGTTCAACGCACGAACTGAAGATTCGCGACCAGGACCTGGGCCCTTGATACGTACTTCCAAGTTCTTGATACCGCATTCAACAGCAACTTTACCAGCAGCTTCGGCAGCAACTTGCGCTGCAAAAGGTGTTGATTTACGTGAGCCTTTAAAACCGGCACCACCAGAAGTTGCCCATGACAATGAATTACCTTGACGATCAGTAATCGTGATAATGGTATTGTTAAATGATGCATGAACGTGTGCAATACCTTCTGCTACGTTCTTTTTAACTTTCTTACGCGCACGTGCGGCAGTGGCGTTATTAGGGGCTTTTGCCATAATATCTATTCCTTGAATCCTACGATTTAGCTCGTAACGGGATTATTTTTTCAACGATTGTGCGGCTTTACGTGGACCTTTACGGGTACGCGCATTCGTACGGGTACGTTGACCACGAACTGGTAAACCTTTACGGTGACGTAAGCCGCGATAGCAACCCAAGTCCATCAAACGTTTGATGTTCATGGAGAGTTCACGACGCAAATCACCTTCTACGACGAATTTTGCAATTGCCTCGCGAAGTTTTTCTAATTCGGTGTCATCCAGGTCTTTCACTTTTTTATTCGTTGGAACGCCTGATGCAACGCAGATATCCTCTGAGCGCGGGCGACCAATGCCATAAATAGCGGTTAAACCGATTACTGTGTGTTGGTGGTTGGGGATATTAACCCCTGCAATACGTGCCATGCGTTATTCCTTGATTAATAACGTTAAATTAACCTTGGCGCTGTTTATGACGCGGTTCTGTGCAAATTACACGAACTACGCCATGGCGCTTGATGATCTTACAGTTGCGGCAAATCCGCTTTACTGATGCGAGCACTTTCATTGTGGCCCTCTTTCTCTCAAAACTAGGTTCAGTTCACTACTTCGTACGGAACACGATACGTGCCCGACTCAAATCATATGGGGTTAATTCCACTGTCACCTTATCTCCAGGCAGGATGCGGATATAATTCATACGCATTTTACCTGAAATATGGCCCAATACAATGTGCCCATTCTCCAGCTTAACTCTAAAAGTTGCATTGGGGAGATTCTCTAGAATCTCGCCTTGCATCTGAATAACGTCGTCTTTTGCCATTCGGTCTTTTTTCCTTCGATGTTCACATCACTTAGCGTGGCGTGATTCCACCTTTGAAATTAGCCTTGCGAAGCAACGATTCATATTGTTGGGACATCACATAATTTTGTACTTGTGCCATGAAATCCATGGTCACAACTACGATAATCAATAACGATGTACCACCAAAATAGAAAGGTACTTTCCAGCGAGCAATCAAAAACTCAGGTAATAAACACACGAGCGTTATATAGACTGCTCCAACCAGAGTCAAGCGCATCAAAATCTTGTCGATGTAACGTGCTGTTTGTTCACCCGGACGAATCCCTGGAACGAATGCACCGCTCTTTTTCAAATTATCCGCTGTTTCTTTGCTGTTAAATACAAGTGCCGTGTAAAAGAAACAAAAGAACACAATTGCAAATGCATATAACAAGGCGTGAATCGGTTCACCAGGTGCCATCGACGCTGCCAGATCCTTTAAGAAACTGATGACTGGGTTTGTAGAATCTCCAGAAGTAAACCAGCTGGCAATGGTTGCCGGAAACAGAATAATCGAGGAAGCAAAGATAGGAGGAATCACACCTGCCATATTCAACTTCAACGGTAAATGACTGCTCTGACCACCGTAAATCTTGTTACCAACCTGACGCTTTGCATAATTCACCAGAATTTTGCGTTGACCACGTTCGATAAATACCACCACAAACGTCACCAAAGCGACAATCACACAGATCAAAATAGCCGATAAAGCACTCATTGATCCAGTACGAACTAACTCGAACAAGCCACCCAATGCACCTGGTAATCCAGCAGCAATCCCGGCGAAAATAATGATAGAAATACCATTACCTAAACCACGCTCGGTAATTTGCTCACCCAACCACATCAAGAACATTGTCCCTGTCAACAGTGTTACCACTGTCACGAAACGAAATGCCAAACCAGGATCCAACACCAATCCAGGCTGTGACTCCAGCAAAACGGCAATGCCTAAAGCCTGGAATGTTGCCAGTACCAAAGTACCGTAACGGGTGTACTGGGTAATCTTGCGACGACCAGACTCACCTTCCTTCTTTAATGCTTCCAATTGCGGTGAAACCACAGACAACAACTGCATAATGATCGATGCCGAAATATACGGCATAATCCCCAGCGCAAAAATTGTAAAGCGTGACAGAGCGCCACCGGAGAACATGTTGAACATGCCCAAAATGCCGCTCTGATTTTGCCGGAACAATTCTGCCAACTGTGTCGGATCAATACCTGGAACAGGAATATGAGCACCGATACGATATACAACCAATGCAGCCAGCAAGAACCACAAACGACTCCAGGGGAATCCTTTTGCAGCGCCTTTTGCAAGTTGAGGTGTAGTTGCCAATTAAAGCTCCGCGTAACAGCTGAATTTAAGCAACAGATCCGCCGGCGGCTTCAATAGCTGCCTTTGCACCTTTAGTTGCTGCCAGTCCCTTGACGCTGACTTTCTTTGTCAACTCGCCGGACAAAATAATGCGTACGTTCTTTGCCAACTGAGAAACAACACCTGCTTGTTTCAATGCCAGCAAATCGATTTCTGTTACTGGCAAGTTTTCCAAATCAGACAAACGTACTTCTGCTTTATACGGTGTTGCCAAAGATTTAAAGCCGCGTTTTGGTAAACGACGTTGCAAAGGCATTTGACCGCCTTCGAAACCGACTTTATGAAAACCACCTGAACGTGATTTTTGTCCTTTGTGACCACGACCAGCAGTCTTACCCAGGCCAGAACCGATACCACGACCTACACGACGTTTGTAGTGCTTAGCGCCATCTGCAGGTTGAATGTTATTTAATTCCATAATTTGCTCCGTTCCCAAGCTTGACGCTTAGGAAACTACTTTCACAAGATAGGATACTTTGTTGATCATGCCACGAATT
>JAATFN010000443.1 GCA_015655165.1 Betaproteobacteria bacterium
AATGAGAATCACTCCATTATGTGGGATGTTGACAGTTTAATCAAACCTTCTTCATACAACGCCACGACAGATGCCTCATCCAGCAGAAACTTTCACTGGCCAAGCAACATGTCTGGATTAAAAGGCTGTATGTCATAATTCTTACCATATTGGCACTCATACCCATTAAGACTCCGACCAACCGATGAATACTTCACACCATACAACTTCCCACTCTGGCATTGAAGACTTGTTGGCCATGTTGACGGGGACTTTATTGGTTTCATTTGGTTTGTGGCTATTACGTGCGGCAGGAATCATGACCGGTGGAACAGCAGGCATTGCCATCTTGCTTCACTATGCTTTTTCCGTTCCGTTCGGCATTGCATTTTTTCTATTGAATATCCCGTTCTTGTATCTGGCCATACGCAGAATGGGGTTGCAATTCACTTTTAAAACATTTTTCTGTGTCGCACTCGTTTCGGTTTTTTCAAGTTTTCAGGATCAATTGATTCATGTCGACAAACTCGCACCGCTCTACGCTGCTTTTCTGGGAAGTATCATCTCCGGTATCGGTTTTTTAATTCTGTTTCGCCACCATGGCAGTCTTGGTGGCGTCAATATTCTGGCACTCTACATACAGGATCGTTTTGGATTTCAGGCAGGATGGGTGCAACTGATCATCGATATATGTATTTTGCTGCTATCCTTGTCCACGCTCAGTATGTCCAAACTGGCAGTATCTGCCATCGGTCTTGTCATACTCAATCTGGTCATCGCCATGAACCACCGCAAAGACCGTTATTCTGCATAGAAACCATCGTCAATTTTCAGCCAACAATGCCAATGCTTGTGCAATAAATGCATAGCCTTTTTCCGAATACGTCAGTTGCAATGCAAACGCATGTCCATGAGCGTCCATTTTGAGCAATGATTTTTTCAGGACATCGACAATTTTGTCCTCATTGCCCGGATAAAATGCTTCATATTGATATTGTAAAAATACCAGACACAATGCATTTTCCATCGTTTGCACATCCGCATCCTGCTTGATATTACGCTTCATCAGAATATGCTGCACCTGCTCGATGACGGATGCTGGAAGCCCTGCCTGTTGCAATAATCCAGTTGCTATGTTTGCGTGATGGCGCATCAATTCCTTGCGCCATGACAAATAGCCGATACGCCCTTCCGGAAAACTGTTTCTGGGAATTTCCCAGCGTCCGATATGTTGACAGCGCGATGCCAGCAATAAAGCTTCGGATGCATCCGGATCCAGCTTCAACACCCATTCATGCAACTTCAACGATAAAAAATATTCTTGCGGGTAGGTGTTATGATCCCATGTAAATGTTTTTGGATCTGTTTGATTATAAGAATCAAACAAGGCAAAGGCTTGGTCTAATGGTGCTGTCATAACATTCAATCATCATCGGGTGTAACGAACCGCTCCGTGGCACCACATTACAGAGAAAACAGGAGTCATGACTGTACTTCTTAAATAATGGCACTGCAAGCGCCGCATCAATAAAAAAATGGCGTAAACATCCCGCATGTTTACGCCATTCAGTAACAACTCAACCACGACTATACTTTTATTAATTATTCTCCGACCAACGCGACAACTGGATCCAACTGTGCTGCAGCCTTGGCCGGCATATAGCCAAAAATCACACCGGTTGCCACAGCGCACAGGAATGCGCCTGCCATCGCTGTAATAGAAAACACCACCGGTACACCGATCAGAATCAGAATAGTACCAATCGTCAAGCCCATGACAACACCCACGATACCGCCACTAATAGTGACCAGCATCGCTTCCGTTAAAAACTGCCGCAAGATATCTCTCTGCCTTGCACCGGTTGCCACCCTGATACCGATTTCTTTAGTACGTTCACGCACTGTCATCAACATGACATTCATCACACCGATACCACCTACCAGCAAGGATACAGCAGCAATCAGGCTTAACATCATGGTCATCGTATTACGTGTTTCGGCTTCAGCTTGCAGGCGCGCTGCAGAGTTATATACCCGAAAATCTTGTCGGCCATGACGCTTGTATAATAACTCTTCGATTTTAGCTTGTGTGACATACACCAGGTCACTACTGACAGCCTCAATCACACCATAGCTCTCGTCACGCAATTGAGGGAATACGCGCACCATACCAGTCTCGTGCGGCACAAAAAACTGCTCATCCGGTTTGTTGTTGCCCGAATCGGCCCCCTTGCGTTGCATGACACCAATCACTTCAAATGGCGCACCATTCAAAAGAACCTGACGTCCTAACGGATTACGTCCATCCAGAAACAAGCGGTCATAGACATCGGCACCAAGTACTGCAACAGGTGCTATCTGGCTATTTTCAGTTGCCGTAAAAAACCGCCCTATCTCGACTGGCCAGCGATGCATGTCGGGCAACGACTCTGATACCCCAAGAACCTCCAAAGTCATCGACTCATTACCGTAACGTGCCAATGCGGGGTCCCGCAATACGGGCATCACACGGATCACTTGAGGCAATGCAAGAATGGCATCAAAATCATCCAACGTAATCACCCCTACTGGACCACCGTCGTCTGGCGATCTACTGGCGATATACATCATATTCGGGCCCATCGCCCCCATTTGCGCCACAACTTGTTGTTTGGTCCCTTCACCAATTGCCAACATGACAATCACCGATGCTACACCGATCACAATCCCCAACAAGGTCAAAATCGTGCGTGAACGATTAATCCGCATACCCCGCCAGGCAGTTTTAAGTGCTTCTCGCAACCCGGTCAGTAGCGGTGTGCCCGCGTCACTGGTCGCATCATCAAGATTGATCGCAGCAGAACCTTCCGGTAGTACCGGAATCTGCAGACAGCCACTATCTGCCACAATGTGACCGTCTTTGATTTCGATGACACGACGCGCCTGCTCGGCGACATCCCTGTCATGGGTAATCAGAATCACTGTGTGACCGGCATCTGCCAGCTCACGTAACAACACCATGACTTCGGCCCCGCTTTTACTATCCAATGCACCTGTGGGTTCATCAGCTAATACAATACGTCCGCCATTCATTAATGCACGGGCAATCGATACCCGTTGCTGCTGTCCACCCGACAGCTGGTTCGGGCGGTTATCCAGCCGCTCACCCATACCAAGACGGGTTAATAATTCTGATGCACGGGCAGCACGCTCTTCTTCAGTCATGCCGGCATAAATCGCCGGTACTTCGACATTCTCTCGTGCCGACTCTGTCGCGATCAGGTGGTATCCCTGAAACACAAACCCGAATGCTTCACGACGCAGCCATGCCAACGCATCGCTATCGAATGTAGAGACATCCTTGCCGTTAAATTTGTACACACCTTCTGTGGGACGATCAAGGCATCCAAGGATATTCATCATCGTCGACTTGCCGGAACCCGATGTACCGACAATCGCAACAAATTCACCTGCATAAATGTCTAAATCGACACCATGCAATACTTCGACTTCAGGTTTATCCCCGCCACCATAGCGTTTCTTGATACCCCGCAGTTTAATTAGCGGCACCGAACCTACCACTGGAATCTCCGGATCTGGCCATCAGCCAGCATCTCACCAACGATCAACTTCTCGCCAGGCGTCACACCACCGAGCACTTCCGCACTCAGACGATCCCGGCGTCCAATTTTGACTTCACGCACCTGTACCTGATCCTGGCCATCGAGCACACGTGTCTGATAAACACCCGATTGTCCGGGGACTGCTTCTAATGCCCCTAATGGTGCAACAACAATATCTTTTGCAGAATCAGTGACAAAGACAACTTGGGCGGTCATTTGCGGCATCAACTCACCATTATCATTACTGACATCAAACAAGACAACATATTGCACGACTTTGTTGGTCTCTTCTGCCCCAGCTGTTGTATTGCTTTCCGAACTGGCTTTGACGGGAGGTGCAGGCAATACCTGATTCACTTTCCCCTCCCAGCGTGGCGCATTATCTTCGCCCAAACCACCCAGTGTCGTAAAATGTGCCAGTGTTCCCGGTTTAATACGCCGGATATCAGCCTCTGACACCAGTGTCCAGACTTGCATACGACTCAAGTCTGCAATACGCATGACCATCGGTGTCTGGTAGGTTGAATTCAATGTCTGACCTTCTTTGACGTCAACACTTAACACTGTCCCGCCAATCGGTGCAAAAATACGTGTATAGCCCAGACGCGCTTCATCTGCTTTTAATGTCGAACTGATCTGAATAATCTGTGCTTCGATCTGTGCAACTTTCGCTCTGGCCGACTTAAAGGTCGCTTCTGCCGTTTGCACATCTTCAAGTCTGGTTGAACCGTCTTTGGCCATTTGCTGTTGCCGCAAATGCCGCTGCCCTTCCAATTCGAATTGCGCACGTGCATCCTCGAGTTGTGCATACAATCCAGCCAATTGTGCTTTGCCTGCATCCACATTTGCCTGCATGACACTCGCATCGATTTCAGCTAACAGCACCCCTTTTTTGACAACGTCGCCGGCTTTGACGTGCAATTTGGTAATTTGCCCGGAAATCTGCGCACCGACATCGACAGAGTCCAGAGGTTTCAAAGTTCCCACTGCTGCAACACTGGCTTCAATATCACCTTGCTGTACTGCGATAGTTTTCCATTTCTTACTACCATTATCACGGGCAAAAAACCATACAACCGACAATATCAAGAGTATTGCCAACAGCCACAAAAGCTTACGTTGACGCCACCTTGCCTGTACACTCATTGTGCTACCTCGAAACTCAATGTCGCTGTCTGACGGACATCATCGTATTTTTTACCATTGACCGTAACGCTACCATTGTTGACGCGCGCGGTAACTTCCATCACATATAAACCTGCAAACGGTGTTGCCAACGTAATCGTGCCATCAGGAGCCGATGTACTGACACGACGCCACCCTGCCGATGTCGCAACATTAACCTGGGTAGCTGCAATTACATTGCCTTTCCACATCAATTTGAATGTATTGCCGTTAGGTGTTGTTGGTACCAGCTCGAAATCGTTAAGCGCTTTTGTATCTTGACGACCGAAACGTGCTTGATGATAGACAAGTGCACCATCATCGTTTACCTGTGTACTGGTCAAACGTACATCGCCAGTTTTTGTATCTGCGATCACAAAATTGTCTTCACGACGATCAACAGTCAACGGTTTGCCGTCAGATGAGATGGCAGCAACAGTATCAAAACCTGCGATTGAAGCCAGCGGTTTCTCAAACTGGCCGGCCTGGACTTTCAATGTATCAGCTTGGTGGTCGAACCATAGATAGTCAGCACGTGCAGCACCCGACAACAACAGCCCTGCTACAAATAAAGCACCGACATACAATCGCTTATCCATCCTGATTCCTTGTTTATTTTGATTTGTAAATACTGCCCACATCCCATCACATTGTCTGTAGCTTCACACGTGCCCTATATCCGTGCTGCGCATAGCAGCAAACCGGCCTTCACACGGCTAGCAAGTGTATATCACCAAATATTTAATGAGAATCATTATTATTTTATATTGACACACAAACCGAAACAAGCCTGCTATGGCATTATATTGCCCGACTAGCGCGTTGAGAGTGCAAAAAAATGGCGCGACACATGTTGTGTCGCGCCACTGGTATAAAACAAAGCAAACCGATAGGCCGGATTCTGTTACGACGGTTTCCCGTTATGACAACCATTCCTCTAGGCACTGGATTACTCCAGTGCTCAAGCTTTCTACCCGCACGCTCCGCGAGCAGCATCAATGCGTGCCTATTTGAAATTGCTCCGGGTGGAGGTTACCGCGTTTCACCGTAACTTAATACGCTCGTCTCTGTGGCCCTATTCCTCGCCTTATGCCTTGCGGTTTTTCGGCGGACGGCCGTTAACCGTCACCCTGCTCTATGGAGTCCGGACCTTCCTCCCGCGACTGTCTTGCAACAATCGCCAGCGGCTGTCTGGTCTGCTTCTGGCGCTATTGTAGCAGTCTATCACCACCCCATTATTTTTTAGCTGCCAGAATCGACAAAAATCCCGCCTTTAATGCAAAATTTGCATATATTCGGACATGTAAAACGATTCTGGGTATAGTTG